>CAZGOK010000053.1:0-11098 GCA_964527665.1 uncultured Sphaerochaeta sp. | reverse complement strand
TCCCTGTCCCCGAAGGTATTGGTTGTCGCACAACCTACCCGAGGTCTGGATGTGGGGGCCATCGAGTACATACGCAAGCGCATCATAGAGGAGAGGGGAAAGGGCAGGGCTATCCTGCTTGTCTCCTTCGAACTTGATGAGATCATGAATCTCTGTGACCGCATAGCCACCATCAGCAAGGGGAGTATCGTAGCAGTGAACAAGCAACATGAGGTTACAGAGCGGGAGATCGGCATGATGATGGCGGGTTCCAAGAAAGAGGAGGCCCTCCTGTGATGCATGCAAAGAAGAAGCAGGGCATCCTGCAGTCTGATGGTGCTGTCTCTGTTATGGTCGTCCTCCTGGGCTTCCTGTGCGGGACGATCCTCATCGCGCTGGTGGGCAAGAACCCGCTGAACATGTACAAGGCGATCTTACAGTCGCTGTCCGGCTACAATGTGGACAACGGCAAGATGAATATCCGCTATATCGGGGAGACGCTCAACTATTCGGTTCCCTTCATCCTGTGCGGTCTTTCCATGGCATTTGCCAACCGGGTCGGACTGTTCAACATCGGTGGTGAAGGCCAGTACATCATGGGCCTTACCATGGCTCAGACTATAGCGCTGCTCGGGCCGACCATCCCATACTTCCACTGGATGCTTGCAATCCTGGGGGCGGTGGTCATAGGAGCCTTTTGGGGAGGGATCGTCGGGGTGCTCAAGGCGAAGTATGAGGTTTCGGAGGTTGTCTCCACCATCATGCTCAACTATATAGCCCTCTACCTCTCCAGGATCATCTGCTTGCAGCTGCCTGGGGCGACCACCTACAAGACAGCCAACTTTCCCGAGACCGCCCTGATAGGAAACAGCTTCTTTCAGAGGATAACCAACAACTCGATGCTGAACAACGGCATATTCATGATGATCATCGCCGTAGTGCTCTATTGGTTCATCATGGAGAAGACCAGCCTGGGGTATGGCATGCGTGCCACAGGGTTCAACAAGGAGGCAGCCCGTGCCAGCGGTATTCCCGTGGTGAAGAGCATCGCCCTCTCCATGGCGATAGCCGGCGCCTTCGCCGGCTTAGCCGGTGGCATCGTAGCTCTGGGCTCCTTCAAGTACGGACGTGTTCTCTCCGGGATGGACAACTATGGCTTTGAAGGCATTGCAGTCGCCCTGGTGGGTAACTCCACCGCATTGGGGACCATGTTGGCAGGCTTCCTCTTCGGAATGCTCAAGAATGCCCAGGCCCTGATGCAGAGCAAGCAGATACCCAAGGAGATCACCTTTATCATACAGGGTCTCATCGTCATTTTCATCGCCTTGCGTTCGGCCTTGAAGCTCTACCGTGAGTACTTGGACAAACGCACCCTGCAAAAGGAGGTAGGTGTAAAATGAGTATGATACTTGGTATGTTCCCCTCAATCCTCATGATAGTGGCTCCCATCCTCATCACCGCCATCGGCGGCATGATCTGTGAAAAGTCGGGAGTCGTCAACATCGCCCTCGAAGGCCTGATGGCCATCGGGGCGTGCACCGCAGCCTCCGCCCATGTCCTGATGGAGAGTGCCGGTGTCCCCCACCACATCTCGATCATCCTGGCCTTGGTCTCAGGGGCGTTCGCCGGCGGGGCCTTCTCACTCATCCACGCTGTGGCGGCAATCAATCTCAATGCAGACCAGACCATCAGCGGAACCGGCATCAACCTGCTCTCCAGCGGGGTGACGATATTCGCCTCGCAGATCCTCTTCTCCGCCGACCGCACCCGTGAGTTCAGGATGGGTATGCAAACCGACTTCCTGGGAATCTATCCCACCGCCTACATCGCCATCGCGGTGGTGATCCTCTCCTGGTTCATGCTCTACAAGCTGCCCTTCGGCATGCATCTGAGATCTTGCGGCGAGCACCCAAGTGCCGCAGAGAGCGTGGGTATCAACGTCAAGCGGATGCGTTACTTCGCAGTGCTGTCCAGTGGCCTTCTGGCAGGCCTGGCAGGAGGGTGTGTAGTCCTTACGCAGACCATCCAGTACACCTCCAACACCATCAACGGACGGGGTTTCATAGCCCTTGCGGCGGTCTCTTTCGGACGGTGGAAACCCCTTGGTGTATTGGGTGCGGCATTCCTCTTTGGAGCTGCCCAGGCCTTTGCCATCATAGCGAACAACATCCCGGCCTTGCGCGTCCTTCCTACAGAGGTATTCAATATCCTGCCTTATGTGACCACCCTGGTCGCCCTGGTCCTGTTCAGTGGCAAGAACTATGCTCCCCGTGCTGCAGGCAAGCCATATGAGAAGGGGGCCTCCTGATGACAGCTCACAACAGGGCAAACAAAGGTGATATCGCCCCCATAGTCCTTGCCCCGGGGGACCCGATGCGCGCAAAGGAGGTCGCTGAGAAATTCCTTACCGATGCAAAGCTGGTTACCGATGTGCGTAATGTCCTTGGATATACGGGCCTGTATAAGGGCAAGAGGGTGAGTGTGCTCTCCACCGGCATGGGGGGACCCTCTGCCGGAATCTACAGCTATGAACTGTTTACCGAATATGACGTGCAGGCTATCATCCGCATAGGCACGTGCGGTGGCTTCCAGCCCGATATAGGGGTAGGGGACCTGGTGTTTGCCATGACAGCAAGCACCGACTCCGGGTGGGCCCACCAGTACAACCTCAAGGGGACCCTCAGCCCTGCCTGTGATGCACCCTTGCTGTTCAGTTCTGTAGCGCAAGCGACCCGCCTGGGACATGCACATCATCTGGGAATGGTCTTTTCCAGCGACCTGTTCTCCTCCTACAACGCCTTGGGTGAAGATAGTTGGAAGGCTTGGGCACGTATGGGAGCCCTTGCCCAGGATATGGAGAGCTATGCCCTCTATGCAACCGCCGCTTGGTGCAACAGGCGAGCTCTCTCCATCCTGACGATGACAGACAGTTGTGTGACCGGTGAAGGGCTTGCCGACGAAGAGAGAATGAGTGCACTCCATCCTATGATTCACGTCGCCTTGGAAACCGCCTGGGAGTCCCTATGACGTTTCTTGAAGCGATGCAAGGCCGTTTTGCCTGCAAACTATACAAAGACAAGCGAATATCTGAAGAAGATCTTCTCTCCATCTTGGAATACGGAAGGCTGACTCCAACCTCCTTTGGCCTTGAGATGTGGTCCTTTCATGTGGTGGAGAACCAAGCGATGCGAGAACAGCTCTACCGCGCCTGCTTTGAGCAGACTTCGGTCCTCAGTGCCCCCTTGAGCATCATAACGCTCAGTCGTCCCCCATCCTTCCTGCACCCTGACGGGCCCTACGTCAAGGCTCGTGGCAGACGCTTTCCCGGTGAACTCTCCCTCTTTGTTGAGGACTACCGTCCCTATTACGAGTTTTTGGCAGCAGAAGGGAGGCTGGAGAGCTGGTCACGCAGCCAGGGCTACCTGGCTGTGGCCAACATGATGACAGGTGCTGCAGAGTTGGGAATCCAAAGCTGTGCCATCGAAGGCTTTGACGAGGAGATGGTACTCACCCTCCTTGGCTTGAAAAGGGAGGAGTGGATAGTCTCCATGGTCATCCCATTCGGGTATCCTGGTGAGAGTGAGCGGCCCAAGATACGAGCAAGCCTGGAGGAACTGGTGGTGCGATACCGTTAGGATCAGGCTAGCGTCAATAGTGCCTCATCTATGAGGGACCAGAAATGGGTGGTGTCAGCCTTCTTGGCAACAAGGACACCCCCTTCCTTACAATCCTCTCCCCTCAATGTCTTTCCATAGGTTCCAGGGTCTTCAAGTTCAACAGAAACCTCATGCCGCTCGTACGTAAAGGGCTTGGGATTTATCAGAAAGGCTATGCACAAGGGGTCATGCATGGCAGGGTTGCCTTTGCCTTTTCGCTGGTAGTTGGCCATGTAGGTATCCATACAAGAGCAAAACAGTCTGGCTCCCTTTCCTTTGAAGGTCCTGTAGCGCTCAAGGGCCTCTGGGGAGAGGGTTACCTTTGTGGTGCAGTCCAGGGGGAACATCACCAGAGGAGCACCACTTGAGAATACTATCTGGGCGGCCTCGGGGTCGGCATAGGTGTTGAACTCAGCCTCAGCGGTAACATTTCCTCCCACAAAGGAGCCTCCCATCAAGACAATCTCCTTGACGTGAGTAATAATCCTTGGTTCCTGCTGCATGGCAAGGGCTATGTCGGTCAAGGGCCCGACAGGGACCAGCGTTATCTCACCGGGGTTGGCCATGATGGTGTCGATGATGTACTGGATACCACTTCCTTTCTTGACCTGCTGGTTCACCCTTGCTTGGAATACTGGCCCATCGAGTCCGCTCACCCCATGGAAGTCCCCTGCATGGACACGCTCACGTTTCAGTGGTTTTTCAGATCCTGCATAAATGGGGGCAGTTATACCCAGCTCTTCACAGACATTGAGGGTGTTCTCAAGGGTCCTTTCCAACCCCACATTGCCTGCAGTGGCTACCAAGCCCTCTATATGTATGGCTTTTGAGCCTGCTGCGAGGATGATGGCAACCGCATCATCGAGGCCAGTGTCGACATCTAGGATGATTCTTGGCATGTACTACTCCTTCTTGGGTTTGGGAAGCATGATGTTCAAGGCTACGGCAACTATTGTTGCAATGACTACCGGAGACTGTCCGAAGATTACCTGGAACCAGTCGGGGAAGGTGGAGATGGCAGCTGTGGAGTCGGCTATGCCGATCCCCAATGCTGCCGCAAGCCCTACGATCGAGGTGTTGCGGTAGTTCATCTCTTCAGAAACTACTAGCTTCATACCCGTCATTGCGATCGAGGCGAACACTGAGATGGTAGCGCCCCCGAGGACGCACTGTGGTATGGTGGTCAGAATGGCTGAGAACTTGGGCACAAGACCCGCAACCAGCAAGATCATGGCGGCCAGACCCAAGGTGATGCGGTTGATGACCTTGGTTGTGGTGACTATACCGACGTTCTGGCTGTACGTGGCGGTGGGAAGGCCTCCTATCAGGGAGCCCAGGAGGTTGGTCATCCCATACCCTATGATACCGGCACGCAGCTCGGTGGTGGTGGGCTCACGGTCCATGGACCCCACGGTGGTGGCTGTAAAGTCGCCGATTGCCTGGATGGCGTTGATGGCAAAGAGGATTCCCAGGGCAAAGCAGGCGGAGATCTCAAACTTGATGCCAAAGTGCATGATCGTCGGAGCCTGGAAAACTCCGGCAGTTGCAATGGAGGAGAAATCTACAATGCCTAGGAACAACGAGATGACGTACCCGACGATGATGCCGATGAGAATGGAGGCGAGCTTGAAGATTCCCTTGCCGAAGTGGTTGAGCACAGTGACGACGGTGAGGGTTATGAGGGCGAGTATCCAGTTCTGGGCAGAGCCGAAGGTAGGGCTTCCCACCCCTCCTGCCATGTAGTTGATGGCTGTTGGGTAGAGGGAGAGCCCGATGGTAAACACCACAGTCCCTGTGATGAGGGGAGGGAAGAACTTACGCAGTTGCTTGACGAACACACCTACGAAGATGGCGACGAGGCCTCCTACAAGCTGGGCCCCGAAGATGGTTGCAATGTCATAGCCTGCCGCTATCCCCTGCATGCTGGGCAGGTACGCAAAGCTGACACCTAGGATGACAGGAAGCCCGGAACCTAGATATTTTCCAATGGGGAACAGCTGTAGAAAGGTAGCAAGGGCGGCAATTACCAAGGCTCCCTGAACCAGTATGATGCTGTCCTGGGGGGAGAGGCCCGCTACCCGCGAAAGAATGAGGGCCGGCGTTACGCACCCTACTATCATGGCCACCACATGCTGGGTTGCCAAAGGGAATGCACGTTTGAGGGAGGGCACCCCCTCTAAGGTGAAGATGGTTGTTCTTTGTATCGGTTTCATGGATATTTCCTTTGTAAAGATTGCCTAGATGGTAGCACAACACTCTATGCGTATAAAGAGCTATTACGGAAATATGGCTGGAAATATTGCGTAAGGAGATACTCTTGTCCTGCTATTTTGCGGAAAAGCAAAACAAGGGTGCCTCTCCTGTTTTTATCCCCAAGCCTGATGGAAAATTGTTGGTGATATATGGTAGTATCTCGTGTATGAGAATCATACAAATACCAGTTGGAAAGAATCAGGTGCCCCTGACCGGCTACCTGCAGGATTTTACCCAGGATGGGGGAATTCGGAATATCAGGCCTGTGGTGGTCATCTGCCCAGGAGGTGGATATCGTTTTCGTTCGGAGAGGGAGCGCGACCCTGTGGCACTCCACTTCTTTGCGATGAGCTACAACGTCTTCATCCTGGACTATTCGGTACAAGAGGAGGCCTCCTCGCTCAATCCCCTTATCGAAGCAAGTGAAGCGATCATAAAGATCCGTGAGCATGCCGTTGATTGGATGTGCAATCCCCATGGCATAGCGATCTTGGGCTTCAGTGCAGGTGGTCATGTCGCCGCCTCTCTGGCGACGCTGCATGACCATCCGCGGTTGCAAGCGGTCTTCGATACCAAAGACGGGCTGAACTGCCCCGATGCTGCTGTGCTCTGCTACCCGGTCATCTCAACCAAGGATGGTATCGGCCACCAGGAGAGTGCTGCCTGGGTAAGTGGGAAGAGCGAGGAGGACCGCATCCTGTTCAGCCTGGAGGACCAGGTCACCGCCAACACTGCCCCCTGCTTTATCTGGCATACGGTCAGCGATGGTTCTGTGCCTGTGGAGAACAGCATGCTTTTCGCCTCAGCCTTGAGGGCCAAGGATATTCCCTTTGCCCTGCATCTCTTTACTGAAGGCGACCATGGCCTTTCGATGTGCAACCATGAAGTGAGGACTCCCCACGAGGCTTGTCGGGCTTGGGTGGATCTCGCCTCCACCTGGCTCAATGATAGGTTCGACCATGTTTTGTAACAGGTGGCTATAGGGCTTTGACCATCCCCTCTGCTGCTCGGATCCCACTTGCCCAGGCACCGGTTATACCACGGCTGGTGCCTGCTCCGTCACCTGCGAACCAGACATCCTCATGGACACGGAAGTGTTCGTCCAGGTAGGCGGGCTTGTTGGCGTAGAGCTTGATCTCAGGGTAGTACATGATCGTCGAGGGGTGTAGGACACCGGGCACTATGGTGTCCAGGTTCTTCATTGCCCTCCAGATGGAGCGTAGGATCTTTGCAGGAATTGCCAGGGATATGTCCCCTGGACAGCAGCTCTTCAGTGAAGGCTCAAAGTCATAGAGGTCGCCGCTGAAGCTCTCCTCCTTGCTTCTGGAGCCGAGGCGGAAGTCCCCGACACGCTGCATCAGAGGCTTGCCGCCTCCCATCAGGGCCGCCTGCAAGCCGAGGTTCTCGGCAAATGCCTGCCCGCTTGCAAGAGGCTCGGTGAAGCGCACCGTCTTGAGGATGGCGAAGTTCACCAGGCCGTTGTCGGTGTGCTTGTCGGCTGAGAATGCGTGCCCGTTGACCGAGTGCCACTGGTCGCCGCGGCTGGTTGCATAGCGCTCGCGCACCACATGGGCATTGCCGCTGTTGGTGCAGAAGGTCCTTACCTTGTCGGGAAAGTAGAACTTCGGGTCATAGTAGTCCTTCACGATGGGGTAATGCTCGATGCGGGTCTCAACTCGGATTCCGATATCGACGATGTTGTCGACAAAGGGGACAGAGAGGGTATGCATGAGGTCCTGCAGGAAGTGGAAGCCCTTCCTGCCTGGGGCTACCAGGAGCTTGCCGTATCCGATTTCCCTTTTTTCTGTGGTGATGACCTTCCTATCCTGCTGTATGCCTTCCATCGCCTCGCCCAAGGCGAGAACGACCCCTAGATCCTCTAGCTTCACCAGCAACTCCTTGATGAGGCGCAGCCCACCATCAGTGCCCAGGTGTGTCTGCCTGATGTCCAGCAGCGTACAGCCCAGCCGTTCTGCTCTCTTTTGGTAGATATGTATGTTGCTTTTGGGAAGGAAGGAGGGTTGGAGGAAGTCAGTGACCTGCTTGAGGTAGTGCTCGGCATCCTCTTGCTCCCAGTACTCGGTGGGAAATCCTATAGGATAGGTGAAGTTCATCTTGCAGTCGTTGCGCATGCCCCCGGTAGAGGCCCTTTCCCTATCAAGCATGAGAATCTTGAGGTCCGGCCTCGCTTGTGCAATGGTGAAGGCAGAACCCATACCCGCAGGTCCGCTACCTACTATAACGACATCAAATGTATCCATCAGGTCCCTCCCGTAAAGTGTGGAAGGCACTTCCTTCCGTGTCATTATCCCGATTCCCTCCTCTTTGGTAAAGACCTGTTTCTTTTCAGAATATGTTGAACAGAGAGAGAAAATAGAGTAGCATTCCTTTATAGGAATAATAGTTTGGAGCATACGCCATGTATATGAGCACGAAACAAGCCGCCCTTCAGTGGGGCATCTCTGAGCGCAGGGTTCGCATCCTCTGCAGCGAAGGGAGGGTCGACGGGGTCCAGCGCAGCGGGTGGGCCTGGAACATCCCCCTCGAGGCATCAAAACCTACCGACGGCAGGCAACTGCGCCACCTGAAAAATGTCGACCTGCGCATAGGGACGATGAACTTCTCCTCCCTGGAAGAGAGAAAGTATGCCTTTCTCTCCGATCCTAAGGATGAGCAGCAGATGCTTCTCATCTTCAGGAACTCAATCTTTCGCTTTGTCCTGGGCACCTTTGCCTGCGAGGACCTGGTGATGGGCAATGAGGACCTGGCCCTGCTGTATTCGGGATGTTTCTCCCCTTCGGTCTCCTTTGATGCCCAGATTCTTGCCCTCAATGTCCGGTCCCTGCTACTTCGCTTCGTCCAGGACAGTGGTCTGGGACCAGGGTACAAGAAGGCGAGGCCTATCCCTTATTTCACTGAAAGTCGTCTGGTCCAGCTCTACCGCTCCCTTTTGCAGGGCATCGATGATGAGGCTGGCCTGCTCTATAGGGAACTTGACAGCACAGAAATGCAGGAGGAGCCCGATCTTCCCGTTGCCACGAGGATGGAAATCCTGCTGCGTCAGTATGAGATGGATTGGAAAGCACTCCACCCTCTGGTACGTTCCCTCTTTTTATTCGGCGAACTGCTTCGCATTCGGCCCTTTGGTCGCTATGATGTGGTCTTTGCCTTCTTGGTCCTTGCAGGGGAACTGCTTGCAAGCGGCTTCCCTCCGGCATTTGTCGGGGCGGAACAGGTCAACGAGTTCAAGGCCTCGCTGGTTCTCACCAGGACCCGAGGTAACTACCAGCATACCGTAAGGATGCTCGAAAGCTCGCTGCACCATGAAATTGCGCTTTATTCGCGCTAGGAGAGTCTCTCATGAGGTATGATTATTTTTTTAGGAACGCTACCATCGTTGACGGTTCTGCCCAGCCTTCGTTTGTCGGGGACGTTGCGATCAAGGGTGATAAGATAGTGAAGGTCTCCCAGGGGGGGGACACCCCCTCGGGTACGGCCTTTGACCTGAGCGGTCTTGTGCTCTGTCCTGGCTTCATCGACATGCATGGCCATAGTGAGCTTGAGGTGTTGAGAAACCCCTCCATGGACCCGAAGATCCTGCAGGGGATAACAACCGAGGTCGCGGGGAACTGCGGTATAGGGGTCTATCCCCTCTCCGATGATAATGCTGCCCTGCATGAGCAGGCCCGCGATGTGCTGGGGCACTATGGACCCTTTGCATGGAAGAGCTTTGCCGAATACACCAAGGTATGGCGCAAGGAGGGCAGCGGGACCAACATGGCATTCCTGCAACCTCACAGCCCCCTGCGCTTCTTGGCCCTGGGTGGCAATGCCAACCGTCCGGCAACAAAGGATGAGGTTGCCCTGATGTGCCGCTTGTTGCAACAGAGCTTTGAAGAGGGGTGCATAGGGCTTTCCACAGGGCTATACTACGCTCCCTGCCTGTTTGCCGACCGCAGGGAGCTGCTTGAGCTCCTGCGGGTGACCGAGCAGAGCGGACGCCTTTTTGCAGTCCACCTGCGCTGTGAAGGCAATGATGTTCTCCAGTCCATTGAAGAGGTCCTCGACCTTGCCCGTCAGACGGGGGTGAGGCTGCAGATAAGCCATCTGAAGGCGATAGGTCGGGTAAACCAGGTGTTGGTAACCAAGATGCTCGCCCTGATAGAGAAGGCGAGGATGGAGGGCATTGATGTACTGTTCGACCAATACCCCTACGAGTATGGCTCTACCAGTCTGTACAGCCTGCTGCCTCCGCTTTACCTCCGCCTTAGCAGGGAAGATTTGAAGAAGCTCCTGGAAAGCCCCAAGGAGAGGGCCGCCATCAAGGAAGAGATGCAGGACCCCGATGGATGGGACAGCCTGTATGAGCTGTGTGGGTGGGACAACATCACCGTCATAGCCTTGGAGAACAACCGCCAGTATGAGGGTCTGACCCTTACCGAAATAGCCAGCTTGAGGGCCCAAGGGCCCTTTGACTCCTTCTTTGACCTGCTTATGGAAGAGGATGGCGTTGCCCTGATGACAGATATCACCCAGAGTCAGGAATCGCTGAAGCGTATCCTGACCCATCCCTTGATGTGCTTTGGCACTGATGCCCTCTATGCGGGGGAGAAGACCCATCCTCGCTCCTACCAGGCAGCTGTGCACCTGTTGGACAGGTACTGGAAGAGGCAGGACCTGCTGCCCTTGGAGGTTTTGATAAGCAAGATGACCTCGATTCCCGCCGCCAGGCTCGGTCTTTCTGACCGGGGAAGGATAGCCCAGGGCTGCAAGGCCGATCTTGTTGTCTTTGACCCGATCACGCTCAAGGACAATTCGACACAAGAGGACATCACGGCAAAGCCTGATGGGATGGTCCTGGTGATGGTGAATGGAAAGCTCTCCTTTTTTGAAGGAGAGCCTACGGGAGTATGTTCGGGTTCGTTGCTTACAGCCTACTCGTAGCGCTGCAGGAACTTCTTGGTCCTCTCGTTCTTCGGGTGGTTGAACAGCTCATCCGGCTTTCCTTCCTCGACAATAAGACCGTCATCCATGAAGATGACCCTATCGGAGATGTCCCTGGCAAAGGACATCTCGTGGGTGACCACTATCATGGTCATCTTTTCTTTTGCAAGGGTCTTGATGACTTTGAGAATCTCACCTGTGAGTTCGGGGTCGAGGGCACTGGTGGGCTCGTCAAAGCAGAGCACCTCGGGATTGAGGGCCAGGGC
>CAZGOK010000052.1:0-11187 GCA_964527665.1 uncultured Sphaerochaeta sp. | reverse complement strand
GGTGAGTATGTGTTTCTACCTGATGGGGCTACTGAACTATATTTGAATATATTTTGTTCGTTCACTGTTTCCGGTGATTTTACAAATATTTTTTGGAGTAACTTGGTATACCTTGATAAAATCAAATTACCAACCCCTTGATAGGAAACAAAAATAGTTACAATCATGCAATCCAGAAGGTGTGTCCTTATTTCCTTTTACTTGTAAATAATATATATTCTGTAAACTAGAACCCAAACCTCTGAGAATATGGGATCGCTTGGCCATAATTCTAGATTGTCTTCCCATCCTTGATGCGCAACAGGTGGAACATCATGGCAAGCTCATCCTCGGTGATGTTGCAGAACTCACTGAGCACCATGACCTTGCGCATGAGAGCTTGGATCTTCTTCAGATACTCCTCCCTAATCTGGTCAAGGTCCCTCTCCGCCACAAAGCTGCCCTTGCTGGGGACTGTGGTGATGAAGTGTTCCTTCGCTAGCTCCTCATAGGCACGCTTGGTGGTTATCACACTGACTTGCAACTCCTGGGCAAGGGCCCTGATGGAAGGCAGCTTGGATCCTATGGGCATCTCCCCTGTGATGATCATTTTCTTGATATGCTCGCCTATCTGTTGGTAGATGGGCTTGGGATCTTCACTCTTTGGCAATAGGTTCATTGTACTCACTCCGTATATACACAGTATAAACGATTTTCTCCAGATAGCAATCTTTTGGTTCCTTACCTGTTTTTACAGCATATTTAATCTATGGCAAAAGGTACTTTTTGAGTATACTGGTCTCCATGATAGAGTATACATTAGAAAAAACCACCGATCTGGGATCTGCCCTCATGCAGCTCTTCTCCATCGTGACCCTGCTCAGAAGCAAGGACGGCTGTCCCTGGGACCGTGAACAGGACAGCAAGAGCATCGCCATCTCGCTGCTTGACGAGACCTATGAGTATCTTGATGCAGTGCTTTCAGGGGACAAGGCCGAACAGAAGGAGGAGATCGGCGATGTTGCCCTCAATGTCATGATGCTCCTGGAGATTCACCACGAGCATGATGACTTCTCCATAGTCGGGGCGATCAACGATGTCTGTGAGAAACTCATCCGTAGGCATCCCCATGTCTTCGGTGATGAGATCGCTCAGGACAGTGTTGAGGTGTTGGACCTCTGGAACAAGATAAAGGTCGAGGTGGAGGGAAAGACTGCCTTGGAGGATGACTTCTTCAGCAGGGTTAGCCAGTCGCTTCCCCCCCTGGAGATGGCCAACGAGATACAGAAGAAAATCCGCAAGGTGGGCTTTGACTGGCCGGACAAGCAAGGAGTCATAGACAAGGTGTGTGAGGAGCTTGACGAGGTCATAGAGGCCGACACAGCCCTTGATAGAGACCAGGACGAGGTTGAGATGGAAGTCGGCGACCTCCTGTTCGCTGTTGTCAACCTTGCCCGGTACCTGAAAATCTCCCCATCGGTGGCCCTGCATCGTTCAAACATGAAGATGAAAAGACGGTTCAACGCCCTGAGCACGATCTGCAAAGAGCGCAACATCCCCCTGGATACCGAGCACTTTTCCCATATGGATCTCATCTGGGATGAGGTGAAGAGAGGAGAAAAGTAGCCCCGTTGTTCCCTCCCGGGCAACATGGTATACTTGGAGACATGGAAAATACCGTTCAGCCTGTCGCACGCAAGCGACATGAGAGTATTGCTGTCTATGAAAAGATAGCTCTTGATATAGCCAACCGTATTGTACGGCGTGAAATTGCCGAGGGCGTACTGCTCTCTGGGCGCTCGGTCATGTCCAGTGAGTATGGTGTCTCCCCTGAGACCATACGCCGCTCCTTCTCCCTTCTTGAGGAAATGGGGGTCGTCGAGGTACGGCTTAACAGGGGTGTCTTTGTCGTATCGCGTGAGAGTGCCAAAAAGTACATCACCAAATATGGCAAGAGCAACGATAATCGCAAGCTGCTTTCCCAGATACGCCACGTACTTTCCGAACGCGAACAGGTCGACAAGGAGCTCTTCATCCTGACACGGGACCTCATCGAGGCAAATGACCGCTTCTCAGCAAGCAATCCGTTTCCTACCTACGAGTACACCATCAAGGATGGGTCCCTGGCCGTTGGCAACAGCCTGGGGGCTTTGGATTTCTGGCAACAGACCGGGGGCACTGTCATCGCCATACGACGTGACGGCTCGATCCTGCTCTCACCCGGGCCGGCTCTTAGCCTGCACGTTCAGGATATCATTATCTTTGTAGGAAACCAGGATACCCTGGCAAAGACCAAAGAGCTGCTCGACTAGAGAACCCGCCTCTCATGCAGTACGATGACTTTTTTCAAGACAACTCCATACCTCATTGTTGTTTATGAACCCAATATCTTGATTTGGGATGTGTTTCTTTTTCCAGGTGTTGCACATGGTCGAATGGCAATGCAGATGGTATAGTATCTGGCAAGAGGTTTTCCATGAAATTATTCGAACCCAGTTCCATCAAGAACCTTTCCTTGCGAAACAGGCTTGTCATGCCCCCGATGTGTACCTACCAGGTGCCTTTGCATGACGGAAAGGCAACATCCTTTCATCACGCCCACTATGTCGCTCCAGCTATAGGTGGCGTAGCCCTTGTCATCATTGAGGCTACCGCCGTTTCACCTGAAGGCCGTATTTCCGATGAGGACCTTGGGCTCTGGAATGATGACCAAATTCCCGGTCTGTCCAACCTTGCCAAGGCAATTCATCTGGCAGGGGCGAAGGTAGCCCTCCAATTGGGGCATGCCGGTAGAAAATGCAAGGCCACTGATGGCGTTTCTGAGATACTGGCTCCTTCCCCCCTAGCCTTTGACGATTCCTACCGCACTCCCAGGGAAATGGATGGAGCTGATCTGGAGCGGGTCATCGATGAGTTTCGCCAGGCAGCCAGAAGAGCCGATGCCGCAGGCATCGATGCTTTGGAAATCCATGCAGCCCATGGATATCTCATCAACCAGTTTATCAGTCCGGTGACGAATGCCCGCCTTGACCGGTTCAAGGACCCTTCCCTTTTCCTCTCATCGGTCTTGGGCGCTATCCACGAAGTATGGCCCGACAACAAGGCCCTGTGGGTCCGTATCAGTGCTACTGACTATAGCCCCAAGGGATATGGTGTCCCACTGATGAACTCCATACTGGATAGGGTTCGATCCATGATCGATGCCGTCCATGTTTCTTCAGGTGGTGTTGTACCGGTCGACTTTCCTGTGCATCCAGGTTATCAGGTCCACTTTGCCAAGGAGGTCAGGCAGGCAACGGGGTTGCCGACAATTGCCGTAGGCATGCTCTGCTGCCCTGATCTTGCAGAATATGTGTTGCAAAGCGGATCTGCAGATTTCATTGCAGTGGGAAGAGGGCTGCTGCGCAATCCCAACTGGCTTCTTGAAGCGGCACTTGCTCACCAGAAGGAATTCTTCTCTCACCTGCCTGTATATCTGCAACGGGGATTCCCCTTGCTTTGATTCTTGTTTAGTAGCTGGGAACTGTTGTTTCCACTACGGTCTTCGGTTGTGCAGCTCCGTTTGACTGGTACAGTGCAAGCCTTGACAAACTGACATACTCAAAGTTTAATGAAGTTGTCGGTTTCAGGAACAGACAATACCTCCCCATAGGTACCATGAGTTATCCTAGCCATAAAGATGGTGCACTGGAACCAACAACCCGTTTTATGGAGGTATATATGAAACGAATCACACCGATTATGCTCTTGATTATTATCTTGGCAGCAATGCCACTTGTTGCCGGAGGCGACAAGGAGGCCAAACCAACAGAAAAGGTCATCCGTATTGCAGAGAACGTACCGGGTCTCATCACCCCCGGTGTCTGGGATGGGCAGACCCTCTCGATGAACAGCTCCCTGTATGAGTACTTGATAGAGGTCAACTACAAGACAGGGGAACTGCAGCCCCTGCTGGCTACAGATTGGTCTTCCCCAGATGGAAAAAGGTGGACTTTCACGTTGCGTGAGGGGGTTACCTTCCATGACGGCTCTACCTTTGATTCTGATGATGTCAGGTTTACCATCGAACGGACCCAGGACCCTAGCGTTGGGCACCTGAAGAAGAATGACTTTGCAGTCGTCGGATCCATAGAGACTCCGGACAAATACACAGTCATCCTGAACCTCAAGGAGGCGAGGCCGACCTTCATCTACCTGATGACCGACTACAACATGGCCATGCTCTCCAGCGAATACGACTATGCCAAGCTTGGCGAGTCAAAGCCGATGGGAACCGGTCCCTTCATGAACAAGCAGTACATCCCCAAGGAGTCCATCGCCATGGTGAAGAATCCCACCTATTGGGATCCTGCACTGCCCAAGGTCGACAAGGTGCTCATCTACTTTGTCGCCGACATAGAGGCGAGCATCTCGATGCTCGAAGCAGACAAGGTCGATGTGGTGACCTATGTGACCCCCATCATCAGCAAGCGCCTGGAAAAGGTTGAGGACCTCACCGTCGTAACCCCATTTCAGGAACAGCGTCTCATCGCCTTGAATTACGATGAGGAGCCCTGGGGTGATGTCCGGGTACGCCAGGCATTCAAGTACGCCATGGATCCCAACGTGTTGGCAAGAAGCGTAACCCAGAAAGACCTTGGAGAGGGTACAGAGTACAGTGAGACCCCCATCATGAACATGCTCGCCCAGTACAAGCCCCTTCCCTTGAGAAAGCGTGACATTGCCAAGGCAAAGCAGCTGCTCGCAGATGCCGGCTATCCTGATGGAGTTACAAGTGAGCTCTACTACGCCACCGACCACCCCTTCAGCAAGGAGCTTGCACAGACTGTCAAGGAACTGGCTGCTCCTGCCGGCATTGATATCGACCTCAAGGGGTATACGCGGGACGTCTACCTCTCGCAGTACTGGCTTGATGTGCCTATCATGGTCACCGGCTGGGCCGGACGGATCGACCCCTATATGTTCCTTGCCTACGCCTTCAGAGGTGGGGCTCCTTGGAATGAGTTGCATATCGCCGACCCTACGGTCAACTCCCTCATCGATGCAATCTCCCAGGAGGTTGATGAGGCAAAGAGGCAGACCTATTATGAAGAGATTCAGGAGTTCTTCTACGAGCAGGGAGGCTTGATCAACTTGCAGGTTCCCTACATGGTGGCCATCAACACCCGCATCTCCGAGTTCATCCAACCGCTTACGCTCATAACACAGCTCAAGCACACCGATATCATCAGATAGCCTTATCTTGGATCTAGACTAGGAAACAGAGCATAGGGCGGGCCCACTTTCGTGGGTTCGCTCTATGCTTTGTTCACCTGCAGGGTCTTCAAAACAGCCGAATCTGGAGTAGCATGAGCATATCCGCTGGTTCCTCCCTGGCATATATATTCTGAAAATACCTCTACATACGACAGCGTGATGGGTTCTTTTGTCAACACTCTTGCTGTTTCTTGCAACAATACTGAGAACTCTTTGTACTGTGTGCAAAGAATGAATACCACTTCATTCAAGCGAGGAGGCGCTTGCGAGTCAGTTTTCTATAATTTTTTTTACTTCTGTTTCAAATATTTCGTACTTTTATCTTTATATATTTGTTTATTCATTGCATTGAAAAGTTTTAAACCTAATATTCTCTTCGTAAAATTTCTTTTGATTATAAGAATTGCAAAAATATAGTTGTTGTAATTGAGCGTAAAACAGAAGAAATTCCGTATTATTCTGATAGTTTTTTTCTGCATTGCAACCTCTTTATACTGCTTATTTATTACCTTATATGGGCTTGACAAAGTGCCATACTCATAGTTTAATGAAGTTGTCGGTTCCAGAAATATTACATACCATGTACGAATAAAAATCACAATAAGATCTACCTTATCAATAGTACTACATGCTCTGGAACCATCTTAAGTTTTATGGAGGATTACGAATGAAACGAAAAACACTATGTGTGTTGCTATTAGTTGCGCTGTTTGCGCTTCCCGTATTTGCCGGTGGTTCCAAAGAGACCAAGTCGACTGAAAAAGTCATCAGGATTGCAGAACAGGTTCCAGGTCTCATCACCCCTGGCGTATGGGATGGCCAGGTCTTTTCCATGAACAGCTCCATGTACGAGTATCTTGCCGAGATCAATGCCGATACCGGTGAACTTGATCCCGTCCTGGCCACACAGTGGTCGACCACCGACGGCAGAACATGGACCTTCAAGCTTCGCCAAGGGGTGACGTTCCATGACGGGACACCCTTCACTTCAGCAGATGTGAAGTTCTCCCTGGAGAGGACACAGGACCCCGGTCTCGGACACCTGAAGAAACAGGACTTTGAGGTAATGCAGTCCATTGAGACCCCAGATGACCACACGGTCATCATCAACCTCAAGGAGCCCCGCCCCACCTTTATCTACCAGCTCACCGACTATAACATGGCAATGCTCTCCAGTGAGTATGACTACGCCAAGCTTGGCGAATCAAAGCCCATGGGTACCGGTCCTTTCAAGATGAGCCAGTACATTCCCAAGGAATCCATCGCCATGGTGAAGAACCCCTCATACTGGGACCCTGCCCTTCCCAAGCTGGACAAGATCCTGATCTACTTCATCGGTGACATCGATGCCAGTGTCTCGATGCTGGAAGCCGACCGCGTTGACGTTGTCAATTTCCTCACCCCTGTCATCAAAAGCCGTCTTGAAAACATCGAAGGGATCTCAGTCATCTCCCCCTATCAGGAGCAGCGTTTTGTTGCCATGAATGTGGATATGGAGCCTTGGGATGACAATCGCGTCCGCCTAGCCTTCAAATATGCCATGGATCCACAGATCCTTGCAAAGAGTGTGACCCAGATGGACCTTGGCAAAGGCGCTGAGTACAATGAGACCCCCATCATGAACATGCTCGCCGAGTACAAGGCCATACCCTTGCGAGGACGTGATCTTGAAAAGGCCAAGGCACTGCTCACCGAAGCAGGGTATCCCAATGGAGTGACAGTTGAACTATACTATGCCTCCGATCACCCCTTTGGCAAGGAGCTTGCACAGACACTCAAGGAGCTCGCTGCCCCTGCCGGCTTTGAACTTGAACTCAAGGGGTATACCCGTGATGTCTATCTTTCACAGTACTGGCTCAATGTGCCTACCTCCGTCACCGGATGGGGTGGAAGGATCGATCCCTCCATGCTGTTGTCCCTTGCCTTCAAGGGTGGTGGTGCCTGGAATGAGTCACACTTTGACAACGAAAGAGTCAACAACCTCATTGACCAGATCACCGGAGAGATTGATGAAGCGAAAAGACTTGGGTATTACCATGAGCTGCAGGAAATCTTCTATGAGGAAGGTGCACTGTTGAACGTGCAGGTTCCTTACCTGGTTGGGATCAATGACCGTGTCATCGGCTACAAGCAGCCCCTGACCATGCTTCCCCAGTACAAATACACTGATATAAAATGAATAGAACACTAACCATCATAGTAAAAAGGCTTGGGTCACTTCTTGTGACCCTGGCCGTTATGTCCTTCATCATCTTCATGTTGGTAGAAATAATGCCAGGGGATGTCGCTCAGATGATTCTAGGACAGAGCGCCACACCCGAGGCCGTCTCTGCCCTTCGCGAGGCACGGGGTTTGAACGACCCTGTGCTGCAGCGGTACTTTCGCTGGGTCGGTGGTGTTGTAACCGGAGACCTTGGAGACTCCATCTATATGCAGGGGGTTTCGATAAATTCGATCCTCTGGCGTAGGGTTGGTCACTCCATGGTCCTCGCCCTTACGGCATTCCTTATCTTTGTGCCTACCTCCATGTTCTTCGGCGTATTGGCTGGGGTGAAGGAGAACAAGCCCACTGACTCCATTGTCTCATTCTTTGGTCTGGCCACCATGGCCTTGCCGGAGTTTGTCTCAGGTGTCTTTCTCATCACCATCTTCGGCGTCCAGCTGAAGTGGCTTCCCATCGTCAGCGTAATCCCCATCGGAGAGAGCCTGTTCAGCAATCTGGAAATCCTGATCATGCCGGCTCTTTCGGTCACCTTTGTCATGTTCGGGTACATATCACGGATGCAGCGTTCTTCAATGATCCAGGTTATGCACTCCGACTACGTCAGGGCCGCCGTACTGAAGGGAATGCCCCGCAAGTACGTCATTTATCGTCATGCCTTGAAGAATGCCCTCCTGCCCACCATAACCATCATCGGGATGAATATGGGTTGGCTGTTCGGTGGCCTGGTCGTCGTTGAGACGCTCTTCGGGTTCCCCGGCATGGGCAGCTTGCTCATGACAGCGATCAAGACCCGTGATGTGCCCCTCATCGAAGCGTGTGTGCTGCTGATCACCGTCATCTTCTCCCTGTCCACCATGTTCACTGACATTCTGTACAGCTATCTCAACCCAAGAGTCCGTCTACAAGGAGGTCAGAAATGATGAAATATATTTTGTATCAACTAAAAAAATACCCCCTTGCAATTGCCGGGATAGTGGTTATCTTCCTATGGGTGATCATAGCTATCTTTGGTCCTTTGATGGTCAGCCATACCCATACAGCCATGGATTCGACCAATCAGATGGTAGGTCCCGGCACAGCTGGGCACCTGTTGGGAACTGACAGCATGGGGCGCGACATCCTCTCCAGGATTGTATATGGAAGCCGCTCCATCCTTACCGTTGCCCTCATGACATCAATCTTCTCCACCGTTTTGGGAATCCTCCTTGGCTTCATGGCCGGCTACTTCGGGGGTAAAACCGACGCGGCCTTCCTTCGTGCCATGGATATCCTCATGGCCATACCGCCGTTGGTGCTCTCCATGGTGGTGTTGGGGATCATAGGGGATTCCAGTATCCTCACCCTGACGCTGATAGTCTCCATCGCCTTCATCCCGGCTACAGCCAGGGTATCACGGGGTGTGCTGTTGACTGAAAAAAGCCAGGAGTATGTTTCGGCTGCCAGGATCAGGGGAGAGAGTCACCTCTACATCATGTTTGTGGAGATCCTTCCCAATACCACCGGCCCCATCCTTGTAGAGGCGACCGCAAGGTTCGCCTACTCCATCATGATGGTAGCCTCCCTGGGCTTTTTAGGTGTAGGCCTCCAACCGCCGACCCCCGACTGGGGCATGATGGTCATTGAAAACAAGCCCATCATCTCACAGGCCCCCTGGGCTGTGCTGTTTCCCGCCCTTGCTATCGCCTCCTTGGTCATAGCAATCTCGATTTTCTCTGACTTTGTCAGCAAGGTACTAATTCATGAACGATAAAATACTTGATATTCAACATCTGAATGTCCAATTCAAAACTTTTGAGGGTAAATTCTCCGCGGTGCGTGATGTCTCGCTCTCCCTAGGGAGGAATGAGTCCATAGGTATCATCGGGGAGTCAGGGTGTGGCAAGTCCACCCTAGCCTTCTCCATAATGCGCTATCTCGCCCCCAATGCGGAGATGGACGGGGTACTCATCTTCAATGGCAAGGACCTTATGGAGAATACGGATTCTGAGATGGACAAGATACGGGGCAACCGTATCGCCATGGTCTTCCAGAATCCCTCAACCAGCCTCAACCCAGCGCTGACCATCGGGTTCCAGCTCGACGAGGTGGGCATCATGCATCAGAAGCTCAGCAAGAAAAATGCAAGGAAGGCCTCCCTTGATGCCCTCGCCCTGATGAACATCGGCGACCCCAAGGGAACTGTAAGGCGATACCCCCACCAGATCAGCGGCGGTATCCAGCAGCGCATCTGCATCGCCATGGCCATCCTCTGTAACCCTGACATCATGATCCTGGACGAGCCCACCACTGCCTTGGACGTCACCACAGAGGCAGTCATCCTGGACTCCATCAAGGACCTCAAGGATAAGCTGAACATGTCCCTGATCTATATCTCACACGATATGGGTGTCATCAACAAAGTATCCGAACAGATAGTGGTGATGTACAACGGAGAGGTTGTCGAACAGGGCCCCAAGGCCAAGATATTCGAACACCCTTCCCACCCCTATACCCGCGCCCTGATCAACTGCATGCCTCGTGGCGGGGTTGTAAAGGAGAATGCCAAGCTCAATACCATCAAGGGGTATGTACGCCGTCGCGGTGTCATAGAGAGCGGCTGTCCCTATGCCGACCGCTGTGATGCCAGAAACGATACCTGTGAGGCCAAGTACGGCATGAGGAGCATCGAAGAGGGCCACAGTGCAGCGTGTGACCGTGCGTATGCCGACGACATCGAAGATACCATCACCAAGAAGCGAAAACCACGGGTACGTGAAGTGGCTCCTAAGGAATCCAAGACAATTCTTGAGCTTGAGAACCTGCACAAGATCTATGGGACCAAACGCAAGATCTATGCCGTCAACGGAGTTGATGTTGAGGTCAAGGGCGGCACTGTCATGGGTATCGTAGGTGAATCAGGATGTGGTAAATCAACAACCGGACACATGGTGGCTGGTCTGTACAAGCCTACCAAAGGCTCCATGACCTTCGATGGTAATGATATTACCGTAGGGTGGAGAAAGCGCTCACCGGAGACACTCAAGGATATCCAGCTCATCTTCCAGAATCCTGGAAAGAGCCTCAACCCTTCTCACACCGTGGAGCAGATCATAGGCAGGCCCATGCAGACCTTGCTCAACATGAAGTCAAAGGAAGAGCGCAGGAAGAAGATCATCTCCATGCTGCACAAGGTCGACCTTGGCGGGGAGTACCTTGCAAAGAAACCTAACCAGCTCTCTGGTGGTGAACAACAGCGTGTAGCCATTGCCAGGGCCCTCTCCATCTCACCTAAGATGATAGTGTGTGACGAACCCACCAGCGCCCTTGACGTATCGGTGCAGGCATCGGTGCTCAACCTGCTCAACGACTTGCAGCATGACAGCGACGTCACCTACCTCTTCATCTCCCATGACCTGAACGTCATCAACTATCTCAGTGACACCATCATGGTCATGTATGCAGGAAAGATATGTGAGTATGGCAAGCGTGATGAGGTCATGAGCAAGCCATTCCACCCGTATACCGAAGCCCTGCTCTCAGCAATGCCAGAGGTAGACCCTACCAAGCAGAAGGACCCCATCCACCTGGAGGGAGGACTTCCCGACCCAGCGAAGAAAACCAAGGGTTGTCCCTTTGCTGGAAGGTGCCACAAGCAGGTGGGCAAGATCTGTGAAGAGCAGTATCCGCCTATGGTCAGGTTCAGTGATACCCATTACTACAACTGCCATATAGCAAAACCAGAAATGTAA
>CAZGOK010000051.1:0-11200 GCA_964527665.1 uncultured Sphaerochaeta sp. | reverse complement strand
CCGAGAGCGTCCCTCCCTTCCTTCCTGCCGCTGCAGGCAAGTCCACCCTCTACCCTGTTGAAGGTGGCATGATAGCCTCGATGGCATGGGGCAACGATCCCTTCCAGACCCATGCTGTGGCCATAAGCGGCTCTGAGCAGGTGGTCAGCACCCTGCAGGGGATGGCCAAGGATAACCAGAATACCGACTTCCTTGAACTGCTCTTCTGTGAAGGAGGGTGCATCAACGGCCCAGGTGGGGCAACAGGGCGCTCCTCAGCCTCCAAGAAGGGGTTCGCCTCCCGCTATACCCGTTCCAGGATTACGGCCCCCCAGGAGACCTTCAAGGGCGACCCGGCTTTTGTCGCCGAGCTGCTTGACGGTGGCTACTCCCTGATCGAGAAGACCCGCGGTGATGGCCTTTCAGTGCCCTACCAGTTTGGTCTGGCTCACAGTGAAGAGGAGATCGAACAGGCCCTGCACCTGCTGGGCAAGGCGGACAAGCAAGAGGAGCTGAACTGCGGAGGTTGCGGCTACAACAGCTGCCGTGAGATGGCCATCGCCTACCTCGACGGTATGGCCGAGCCTGAGATGTGTGTCACCAAGATGCGCAAGGAGGCCCAGAGCAAGATGGATGTGCTGTTGCGCACCATCCCCATTGGGGTGGTCATCGTTGACGACCTGCTGAAGATCGTCGACTGCAACAGCGGCTTCCTCCGCCTGTTTTCCGAGGTTGACTTCCCCCTTGAGGAGGCGGCGATGAATATGGTTGCAGGTCTGCCCCTGGAGCGGTTCGTCCCGTTTCATGAGAAGTTCCGCGAGCAGTTCACCTATGCCAAGGCGGAGCAGTACCGCCTGCACTACCAGGATAAGTTCTTGCGCGTCACTTTCTTCGCAGTGGAGAAGCAGCGTCTTGTCGGAGCCCTCTTTGAAGATATCACCACGCCGACGGTGCGTAGGGAGACGGTCATCAAGAAGGCTGAGGGCGTCATCCAGAAGAGTCTGGAGACCGTGCAGCAGATAGCATCCCTGCTAGGGGAGAATGCTGCCGATACGGAGATCATGCTCAACAGCCTCATCGATGCATTCAAGGTACCCGGCAATGGGGAGGTCGAGGGCTTCATACGCGATGAGCAGCAGGACCTCTCATGAATGACCTCTTCATCGATGTGGACTATGCCCAAATCTACAAGAACGGGCAGAAGATAGGAGGCGATGTCTTCCTGCTGTCGCGCAACCCCGACAGGGAGCAGATAGTGTGTACCCTCAGTGATGGCCTGGGCAGTGGGGTCAAGGCGAATGTGCTCGCCAGCCTTACCGCCCATATGGCACATAAGCTGAGCTTCAGCGAGATGGACCTTACCCACTCGGCAAAGATCATCATGAACACCCTGCCTGTGTGCAAGGAGCGCAAGATCAGCTATGCGACCTTCACCATCGTTGATATCCGTCACCCCTCCCTGGATGATATCCAGGTAAACCTTGTCGAGTACGACAACCCCCTGGCCTTGCTGTTCCGCGAAAGCACCCCTATCGCATGGGATCGGGAGAAGATCGCGCTGCACCGTGAGGGTGCCTTCAAGAAGGAGGAGCTTATGCGCTCCTCGCTGCAGATGTCCGTAGGGGACCGCCTGATAGTCTTCAGCGATGGGGTCACCCAGGCGGGGATGGGCAAGGCCCTTCCCCTGGGATGGCGCCTCGGGGGTGTGCGGGAGTTTGTCCAGCAGCAGATAGAGCGAGACCCGAGCATCTCCAGCCACGACCTCAGTCGCTCCATTGCCCGCAAGGCGAACGGCTTGGACAGGCTCGCCTCCAAGGATGACATCACCGTCATGGTGGTCTATGTGCGCAGGCCAAGACGCACGCTGGTGGTCACAGGCCCTCCCTTCACCAAGGAGAAGGATGAGATCCTCGGCGAGAAGATACGTTGCTTTGAGGGCAAGAAGATCCTCAGCGGAGGCACCACAGCCCTCATCGTATCGCGCCTGTTCAACAAGAAGCTGAAGGTCGACCTCTCCTGCTGGTCACCTGATGTCCCCCCCGTCTCCATCATGGAGGGCATAGACCTGGTCACCGAGGGTATGCTTACCCTGAGCAAGGTGGCGACTGCCTTGGAGCAGAAGACCTCTGTGCGCTCCCTTCCAAACGATGCTGTTCGCAAGTTTGTGGAGGTGATGCAGGATAGCGACCAGGTCCATTTCATCGTGGGGACGAAGATCAACGAAGCGCATCAGGACCCTAGCATCCCTGTGGAGATAGGCATCCGTCGAACGATAATCGGGAGACTGAGAAAAGCTCTCGAGGATAATTATCTGAAGGAAACCTCACAAGAGTACTTGTAGGGGAGAGGAGTTTTTCATGGCAAAGAGAGAGAAAGTAACCGTTAGAATCTGTGTCGGGACCGCCTGTTTTGTACAAGGGGGGGCCGATCTGTTGCTCTATGATGAGTTTCTGGACCCGATAGACCTCGCCAATTGTGAAATTGAAGGGGTCTCCTGCCTGGGTAGATGCAAGGAAGCCGGCTCGAAGGAGGGCGCTCCCTTTGTACAGATAGGAGATGCCATCTATGGGGACATGACAGAGGAGAAGCTCTGTAAGCTTGTTTCGGAGGCCGTCCATGCTTGAGATGAATAACCAGTACAACCAGATCAGGGCGAAGGTGCAGACTGAGGTGCTCAAGCAGTTCTTTGACGGCACCTTGGTTCAGGATGCTGACAAGATTCCCTTTGCCATCATCCCCAAGGAGAGGATTCCCGCCAGATGCTGCATCTACAAGGAGCGGGCCATGATCCGCTACAGGATCATGGCACTTCTTGGCATCAACATCGAAGAGGATGACGACGAGATGAAGAGTCTCGGTGAATATGTCAGGGAGGTCCTTGTAAAGGACAAGCCCCCTGTCCCCATCCTCACCACCATCTCCACAGCCTGTTCTGCCTGCCCACCGGACCGCTACCTCATCAGTGAGGCGTGCAGGGGGTGTTTTGCCCGACCCTGTCTTGCCAACTGCCCCAAGGACTGCATCACCTTCATCAACGGCAAGGCCCACATCGATGAGAGCCGGTGCATACGCTGCGGCAAGTGTGAAGGGGTCTGTCCCTTCCATGCGGTGGTGCATATCCCCGTTCCCTGCGAACAGGCCTGCCCGGTCGACGCAGTGAAGAAGAATGCGGATGGGTATGTGGAGATCGACTACAAGAAATGCATAAGCTGCGGCCGTTGTGCCGCAAGCTGTCCCTTCGGTGCGATAGTGGAACGCTCGGGGCTCATCCCTGTGGTGAAGATGCTCAAGGCCAAGGAGCATGTGACGGCGATGATAGCCCCGGCCATTGAGGGCCAGTTCCCCGGCACCCTCGCCCAGATCAAGAGCGCTTTGCTTGCCTCTGGCTTCTCTGCTGTGGTGGAAGTCTCCCAAGGAGCCGAGACCACCAGCGTGCATGAGGCTGAAGAACTCTTGGCCAGAAAAGAGGAAAAAAAGGGCTATATGACCACCAGTTGCTGTCCTGCCTATATGGAGATGGTGGACAAGCATATTCCCTTCCTCTCTGACAAGCGCTCCTCCGCCCTCTCCCCCATGGGCTACACAGCCCAGTGGTGTAAGGAGCAGAATAGCGAGACGCGCACTATCTTCATCGGACCCTGTCTTGCCAAAAAGGTCGAGGCTGCGCGGATGAAGAGCATTGACGGGGTCATGACCTTTGCAGAGCTTGCATCACTCTTTCTGGCAAAGGGCATAGACGTGCGTGAGATGGAGGGTTCGGACCTTGGTGATACCGCCCTGTTTGAGGATTGCCGTGAGTTTGCCCTTTCAAGCGGTGTTGCAGCCAGCGTCTTGAGGAGACTTGAGAACCCCCAGGATGTGGAGGTGCTCGCCATCGACGGTATCGACAAGAAGATGTTCAGGACGATGAAGATTTGGGAGAAGCGCCCCCCGACAGCTGACCTGATCGAGGTGATGTGCTGTGAAGGCGGATGCATCAGTGGCCCGGGCACTGTGGTCAAGGCTTCTGTCGCCAAACGCCTTCGCGGCGGCAACAAGGCCGCAACGCCGGTAAAGGCGATGCGCGAACCAATGGTACGGGGATAGGATATGGAAGAATTCAGCAAAGAAGGGACCCTCATCGAGCAGGTAGGGGCTCTGGTAGGACCTTGGCAGGGTAGTATAGAGCGACGATACTGCCACCTTTCCAATGTATCGGCTCTACTGTGGGAGTATTTCGAAAAGATCAACTGGGTTGGATTCTACATACGGCAACCTGGTAAAGACCATCTTATCCTTGGCCCTTTCCAGGGCAAGGTAGCCTGTACGGACATAGCGTTTGAGCGTGGGGTCTGTGGCAAGGCGGCAACGACCAAAAAGAGTCAGAACATAGCAGATGTCCATCAGTTCCCAGGGCACATAGCCTGTGACGAAGCCTCGCGCAGCGAACTGGTCATCCCCATCGTCGATAAGGACAATAGCTTGATTGCCCTGCTTGATCTGGATAGTCCCTTCACTGGCCGCTTTACCGAAGAGGACCAGAAACTTCTGGAGCGTGTTGGCATGTTGCTTGCAGAAAGGCTTTGGTCCTAGCTCTGCCCTACAATAAGAGCTATTCTCGCTATGTATTGAACTCTATGCATATGAAGCCTCCAAATACACCCCGTATTTGAAGGCTTCACTATCCAGTTGAGCTCCCCTTGTGATGCGAGTAATCCTAAAAAGGATACCTGATCCATTCTAGGCAAGCATGAAATATGACCAGTTCGATAGTCAATATATGTAGCCATAGAGGGTATATCCTTCATTAGTTCTCTTTCAGAAGTTGTCATGTCATTACTAAAAGCATGTTCGGTATAGTTGATACCTTAAATTGTATCATATTTATGTGTAAATATATTACTTGATTCTATCACTATAAATACCAACTGCCTATAAATATATATTTCTAATTACTGGACGTTTACTATTATTTGCTTCTCCTATAGTATTGCTCCGAATATGTATATGTATGCAAAGCTATGGATGCAAGAGGTGTGTGATGGGAAAAATACTACAAAACTTTGACCATATGACGGCAGAAGAGATTGCCGCTCTCTGCAGGTACCGCTCTTTATGTGAAGCGAAGAATCTATCCTTGCAACAGGGGCAGGCCCTCCTTGCCTCTATTGCACAGACGCTTACCCAAACAATTAGCTTTCAGCAGAAGATAGATACTATTTTGAGACTGGCGGGGGAGACCCTTGCTGTTAGCCGTGTCTATATCTTTGAAGATGACTATGTGAACCAGGTCACCATAAATACCCACGAGTGGTGTGCAGAGGGTATTAATCCTGAAATAGACAACCTGCAAGCCATCCCAATGGACTTTGTCTTTGATTGGTATCGGTTCATTGGGGAGCAGGGATATGTAAACACAAGCAATATAGCAACCTTGCCACGAAATCTGCAGCTTGTGCTTGAGCCCCAGAATGTCATCTCCATTGTTGTGTTCAAATTGCAACTGCCCAATGGAGGTACCGGCTTTGCCGGTTTTGACGAGTGCGTAGCCGAACGCAAATGGCAGCAGCACGAGTTGGATATACTGATATCCATAACAGGGATTATCAGCTCATTGTATGAGCAGGAGAACCTTCAAAAACAGGTGCGTGCCAAAGAGCAAAACTTTATCAACATGTTCAACAGCATCACCGACTATCTCTTTGTCTCTGACAAAGAGGGGTACCTCCTTCAAGTAAATGATGCTGTACGCCAACGATTGATCTACAACGAGATAGAAGCCGCCAAGGGGCGAGTGCATATCCTTGACCTCCATCCTCAGAGCTTCCATCAGCAGGCTGAGCAGATTATAGCGAGTATGGCTGATGGAAGTGGCTCCCGTTGTACGATTCCCCTCTTGGGAAAGAATAACAAGGAGGTCCCTGTTGAGACAACCTCATGGTTTGGTGAATGGGATGACCAGGAGGTGATCTTGGCCCTATCCAAGGACTTTACAGCTGAACATGATGCCTTGGATATGTTCAACAAGCTGTTTGAGAGCAATCCGCTTCCCATCTTTGTCTTTGATCACTCCTCCTTTCGCTACACCAAAGCTAACCAAGCATTCGTGAACTTAGTGGGATATGAAAAGGAAGAGCTCATTGGGAAACAGATGGAAGAGTTGAGCATCTTCATTGATGCTCAGCAGCATCACAATCATTTTCAACTTCTTGGTGAAGACGATCTGTTGGAAAGTTCCCAACTCAAGTTACAGTCGAAGGAAGGCTCTATCCTAGAGGGTGTTGCCTCGGGCTCCTTTATCAATTCTGGAGGCCTGTTGCAGTTCATGGTTGTCTTTACCGACCTTACCCAGCAGTTCGCTCTGACAAACCAAGTGGAAAAGCAAAAGCAACGCCTCGAGCATATTGTAGAGTCTACGGGTTTGGGGACTTGGGAGTGGAATCTCATTAGTGACAAGCTCATCATCAACAGGCGTTGGGCCGAGATGTTCGGCTATACACTCGAAGAGCTTGGGCAGACCACCATCAGGACATGGAATGATTTGATTCATCCTGAGGACAACAAGGCCACTGAAAAGGCCTTGACTCTTCACTTGCAGGGGAAGAACCCTTTTTATTCTACCGAGTGTAGGGTTCGCCATCGTGATGGCTCATACGTGTGGGTACGTGATACCGGCAAGGTAATGGAGTACACCTCCGACGGGATGCCGAAAAGCATGTTCGGCTCCCACCTGGATATAAGCCGGGCTAAGAAAACAGCAGAGAGGCTCCTTGAAGCAAAGAAACGGGCCGAAGAGGAGAACGAAGCAAAGTCCAGATTCCTTGCGATGGTCAGCCATGAGATCAGGACCCCTATCCACACGATGCAGGGGATAACTGAGCTTCTTGCAAAATCAAAACTCACTGATAAGCAAAAGCACTATAGCTTGCTTTTACAGCAGTCGTCACATATTGTGCTTGAGACCATCAACAATACCTTGGATTTTTCCAAGATAGAGACAGATACAATAGACCTGCATCCAATGCCCTTTTTCCTCAATGAATTGATTGACTCCTTGCAGAACCTGTTCTCCTTCAGGTTTGCACAGAAGGGCTTGGATTTGATCACCTATATCCATCCTGATACCCCGTTGCATCTCCTAGGTGACAGTTTCAGGTTGATGCAAATTATCCAGAACCTGATGAGCAATGCCGAAAAGTATACAGCCAATGGCTCGGTGCTCTTCTCCATACGCTTCCTGCCTTCAGACGATTTCTCGGCACGGATAGAGTTTGTCGTGGAAGATACGGGTATGGGACTCGATTCTTCTGTCTTGCCAGAGTTGTTCGTTCCTTATTGGCAGGGTTCTGATTGCAACTATAACACTACCTTTGCAGGAAGTGGTCTGGGCCTGCCCATTGTGAAGAATCTGGTCACCATGATGGGAGGTGCCATCACCGTTGAGAGTCAAAAAGACAAAGGAAGTGCCTTCAAGGTTGAAATCCCTTTCACCTGTCTGTCCGATGATACACTTCGCACCAAGGCAGAGAAGTTGGGCCCTAGAAAGTTCAGCAAACTCTATCTGCAGGATACGCTGCAAACCCAGTACCTTTACAAGGCTTTGGAGATACTGGATATACCCGTGGAGCTTCTAGAAGATCTTGGCAAAGCAAGAGAAGATTGTGGTGCAGCTTCTTCGGTTATGGTGTTTGATTGGAGCCTGTGCAGCCAGGAAGATGAACAGAGAATCGTCCCTCAGGTACAGGCACATGCTGATTGCCGGTTTGTTGTGCTCGCTTCAGTAATGGATTCTGAGTACTCCATCAAAAGCGCCTTCCATGGTAGTCACTATACGATCGTGAAGAAGCCTGTAAGCGTTTGGAACCTGCTGGTCGTGATGCAGGAACTTTTCCAAGAGAGATCTTTGGAAGTGGATGCCTCCTATAAAACATCTGCAAGGAAGTTTGGATCTGTATTGGTGTGTGAAGATCATGCGGTGAACCGTGAAATGGTCCAGGAACTGCTGATGAGTGAGGGCTATGCTGTCGATGGTGTCGCTACTGGCAGGGCGGCTATCGAGAAGTTGGAGCGGCATGAATATGATCTGCTTTTGCTGGATCTGCAGTTGCCGGGCCTCGATGGGTTTGAAACCGCCAAAATCATACGTAATGACTTGGGCAACACTATTCCCATCATTGCCTTCACAGCCCATGCTCTGCTTGAATATGAGAAAAAGAGTGCCAGGGCCGGGATGAACGGATATCTGAAAAAGCCGATCGTTCCCGCCCAGCTCTTTCAGATCGTTGATACATGGATAGCTCGTTCTTCCGAGCAGAAAACGCCCACCCATACACTTTCTAGAGGAGAGAGTGATACCTTGGATGCTTTGGCATCCCATGTGCAGAAGGAGTATGGCTTTGACCTGAAAGGCGCTCTGGAGCGGTACCTGTACAACATCCCTGTCTATTACAAGCATCTTTGCCATGTCAGTGAGGAGTTGCAAGAGTTCAAAGATGCACTGCTATTCCCCAATGTGGATGTGCTCTTCCTGAAAAAGGAGCTGCATGGCCTTGGAGGGGTTATTGCTAACCTAGGGCTGGGGGAACTCTCCGCAACGCTCTTAGCCTACGAAGCTGAGCTCAAGGCAGGAAGGGGCGGCCATGAGGAGCATCTTGTTGGTGATCTGCACTCCTATATTGAAAGACAACTGCATGGTATCGGGGCGTATAGGGATCTTCTGCACAATCACCAAGAGAAAGTAAACAAAGAACAAATGAGCCAAAAAGAAGATGAGAGGCAACCGTCTTCCAAGCAGGAGCTGATTGCGCCAACAGATCTCCTCTCCCTCTGTGCATCCCTCAGGAACGCATTGGCCTTAGGTGATGCTGATCTTTCAGCTACGTTGTCCAGGGAGTTGAGCACCTCCGCCTTTAGCGAGCAGGTACAGCAGAAAGGGAGGGCAATATTGGAATATATTGCTCTCTATGAGTTCGCTACGGCTGAAAAGCTCTTGGATTCCCTGCTGGCAGGGGTATGATAAAATCGTTGCGAATTGAAGGAAAAACACCATGGACCTCAGCACTTCATCAATCTTGATCGTAGAAGACCAGAAAGAGAACATCGACCTGATAAGGGGTATCCTTGGGGATAGCTACCGGTTGCGAATTGCTACAAAGGGCAGTGATGCGCTTCGGAGCATCGCCTTGGAGAGACCGGATCTTGTCCTCATGGATGTGGGGCTTCCTGACATCGATGGATTCGAAGTTTGTGCAAGGATGCTTGAAAATGAAGGGAACGCTTCCATTCCTGTTATCTTCCTGACTGCGGCAACCACACAGCAGGATGAGATGACAGGACTCAAGCTGGGTGCAGTTGATTACATCTACAAACCATACAATCCCTCCATCATCAAAAATAGGGTTAAGAACCAGCTTGAGCTCTCCAGGTACCGCCGGGAGCTTGAAGACTTGGTCCACAAGAGAACCCAAGAGTTGAAGGAGACGCAGATAGGGCTATTGACCACCTTTGAGCTTGCCACGGGGTATCGACATAAGGAGACAGGCGATCATGTCATCAGGACCAAGAAGCTAGTCACTCTGCTCACCGATCTTGTTGCTCCTCTTTTTCCTAATGAGCTCAATGCTGAGCTTGCTGAACTGGTGGTGGAGACCTCTTCCCTGCATGATATTGGCAAAATATCCATACCTGACACAATCTTACTCAAGCCGGGCCCGCTTACTAGAGAGGAGTACCTCCTCATGCAAAGCCACCCGATGATTGGCCGCGATATGCTTTTGGAGGTACTGACTAAGTTTCCCAAGAACAAATTCTTGCAGGTAGCATTGCTGATAGCAGCATACCATCATGAGCATTGGGATGGCACAGGCTACCCCTATGGCCTGAAAGGTGAGGCGATTCCCCTTCCTGCAAGATTGATGGGGGTTGTGGATGTCTATGATGCAATGACCAGTGACAGGGTGTACCGTAAAGGGATGGAGCACTCTGAGGTTATCCGAATCTTTAGAGAGGGCGATGGGCGAACCCTTCCTTCTCATTTTGATCCTACTATACTTGCAGTGTTTCTTGCTCATGAACAGGTGTTTGCAGAGGTGGTAGCGGTCCCCGGTTGAGCAGAGATTTTCTCCAGGAGAATGCTTTGGTCTTGACTATTTGGGCCCTTGTGCGCATTCTTATGCCAAGGCATTGAGAAAGACGAGTAATCGGTAAGCGGTGTGACAGAGAGGACTCCCACGAAGGTGGCTGAGAGGAGTCTGACAAGCGCCCGATGAAAACCCCTTTTGAGCCGCAGGCTGAACACTTTGTAGTAAGCTATGCCGCACACCTGGCGATACAGGTATAACGAGCGTCCCATCCAGCATAGCTGGTGGGGAAGCAAGGTGGAACCGCGGAAACATGAGAGCTTTCATGTCTTCGTCCTTGCCGGATACGGAACATGCCGTAACGGGAAGACGATGGCATGAAGGCTCTTTTTTTTGTAGGTGTTCACCCCTTGTGGGTGTAAGGAGAAGTGAAATGGCTAAAGAGGAAATGGGAGAGAGACTCTCCAAGATCCGTCACTCAATGTCGCACGTAATGGCCGCCGCTGTCCTGGAGATGTTCCCCAGTGCACAGATCACCATCGGGCCTTCGATTGATAACGGATTCTATTATGATTTTGACCTGCCCAGGCAGTTGGTCAACGAAGATTTGGAAGAGATTACCAAACGGATGCGCGCCATCATAGCTGAGAACAAACCTTTTGTCCGTACGGTGGTAAGCCGCCAGGAGGCACAGAAGCTGTTTGCAGACCAGACGTACAAGCTTGAGCTGATCGAGGCAATCCCTGAGGATGAGGAGGTCTCCCTGTACAGTGTCGGGGCCTTTACCGACCTCTGTCGCGGGCCCCACGTCGAGTCCTCCAAGGAGCTCAAGGGTGATGCCTTCAAGCTGATGAGCATCGCCGGTGCATACTGGAGGGGCAAGGAGACCAACCCCATGCTTACCCGCATCTACGGAACTGCATGGGCGAATGCAAAGGAGCTGAGGCTCTACATGCAGCACCTTGAGGATGTGGAGAAGCGCGACCACCGCAAGATTGGCAAGGACCTGGACCTGTTCAGCCTGCATGAGGAGGCGGGACCCGGTCTTGTATACTGGCACCCGATGGGGGCTAGGATCAGGCAGGCAATTGAGAGCTTCTGGAGAGAGGAGCACTACGCAAACGGCTACGAGATGGTCTATACCCCCCATATCGGCAAGGCAT
>CAZGOK010000050.1:0-11291 GCA_964527665.1 uncultured Sphaerochaeta sp. | reverse complement strand
GACATAGACAAAGGTGGAGTCAGTCTCCCTGTGCAACCGCCTGAGCTCGGTACGCATCTCCATCCTCAGCTTGGCATCGAGGTTGGAAAGGGGTTCGTCCATAAACAGGGCTTTGGGACCTGTAGCGAGGGTCCTGGCAATGGCAACGCGCTGTTGCTGTCCGCCGGAGAGCTCGGAGGGATAACGAGCGGCAAACTCGGATATCTTGAGCATGGTCAGCAGCTCTTCAACGCGTGTCTTGATCTCGGCCTTGTCCCATTTCAGGTTTTCCAATCCAAAGGAGATGTTCTTATAGACCGTCATATGGGGCCACAGGGCATAGTTCTGGAAGAGGAAGCCCACACCACGCTTGTCCGGTGGGACATCAATGCCTGCCTCCGAGGAGAAGACGACCTTGTCGTTGATGATGATCTCCCCCTCTGTGGGGGTTTCAAGACCGGCTATCATACGCAGTGTGGTGGTCTTTCCACATCCTGAAGGCCCGAGCAGGGTTACAAAGGAACGGTCATCTATGACCAGATTCAGGTCATCCACTGCTACAAATTTTCCGAAACGTTTGGTAACGTGCTTTAATTCAATCTTTGGCATCTCATGCTCCTTAGTTGTTTCCGATTCCCTTGTCGATGGAGGCCCCTGTCAGTTTGGTAACCAACAGGTTGAGGCCAACCACGATGACTACGATCATCAGGTTGATGGCATTGGCATACTGGTTCCAGCCCTTTTCATTGTACTGGAACAGCAGTGTGGTGAGGATTCTCGTAGAGGGAGAAACCAACAGGATAAATAGCGAGAGTTCGCGCATACAGGATATGAAGGGCAACAGATACCCGCTGATGAAGGTGGCCTTCTGTATCGGGAAGATGATATGGGTCATCCTCTTGAGCCAACCGATGCCCATGATGGTTCCGGCTTCCTCGATCTCCCCTGAAAGCTGCAGCATCGCATTGATGCCGCTTCTTGAAGCGAAAGGTAAATATTTTACCGCACCGACGATGACGAGCAGCCAGAAGGAACCGTACAGGGGAGGAATGAAGCCCCTGCGAACAGCAAACATCGATAGGAATATGGCACCAAATGCCATCGAAGGCATCAGATAGGGGAAGAATGTCAGGTTGTTCACCCAGGTTGCCAAGCGCGAGCCTCTGCGTTTGGCTATGGAGTAGCCTGCTAGTATTCCCACCGTCCCTGCAATGAGGGATACGATGACCGAGAGCTTGAGGCTGTTTGTCAGACCCAGCCAGATGGAGGGGTTGCGCAGGATGCCAGGCTCGCTGTTGGCAATATCCGCCCTACCCGCTCCGATCCAGAACTCTGTGGTGAAGTTGGAAAAGGAGTAGTCCCCTGGTGCCATGATGAAGGACTCGATGGCAAAGGAGAACAGCGGCAGGATGGCGATCATCATCAGGAAGGTGATGAGGATTACCGTAAGGGGGGTACGCCATGCGCGCAGGTTGAACAGCGAGATGTTGGAGCTTTTGCCCGTGATGGTGGTATAGGATTTTCTTCTTCCGGTTATCCACTGGTTGAGCATCAGGATTCCCACCCCTATGGCTATCATGATCAGGGCCATGATGTACCCGTAGCCGGGATTCATCCCATTGAGGGTGCGGAACATCTGGGTGGTCAGCACCTGGTAGCGAACCGGGCTTCCCAGGAAGGCCGGAACGGCAAAGGCGCTCATAGTGGAGGAGAATACCAAGAGGAAGGTGGATAGCAGGGCAGGCTTCACGATGGGCAGGGTGATCTTGGTCGTGATCTTCCACCTTGAGGCGTGCAGCAGCATAGCCGCCTCCTCGAGGTTTGCATCCATGTTCCTCAGGATCCCCCCGATGAGGATGTAGGCAAAGGGCGCGTAGTGCAGCCCCTGCACGATGACTATGGGAAAGAGGCCGTAGGCAAACCAGTTTGCCGTCTCTATCCCTGTAAGCACGGTAAAAAGCCCCGGGGCCCCACCTATGCGAGAGTTTCTGAAGAAGTTCAGCCAAGCCATGGCCAAGGTCCAAGCCGGCATGATGTACGGGAATACGAATACGGTGGAGATGAACCCCTTCGCCCTGATATTTGTGCGCGTCACCGTCCAGGCAAAGAAGCCTCCGACCATAATGGCCATGACACAGGAGAGAAAGGCGACCACCATAGTGTTCATAAATGGTTCATAGAAGGTCTTTTGACTGGTGATGCCACTGGCAAACATTTTTTTCCAGTGGTAGAGGGTCAGGGTGCCGACCTCCTGCTTTACAAACCGTGCCTCAGAGGAGTGTACGGTGACGGTATCCCCCACAATGGTCAGCAGCGGAACAAGGGTCAGATACCCCAATACTACAAAAAGGACCACCAGTATTATGTTGTGGGGCTTTTTGATAAAGGACTTGAAGGTGTTCAGTTGGCTTTTGGCGCTCATGAGCTATTTCCTTACTAGATGGCCTGCAGAAACCTGCAGGCCATAATGCATCAGGGGTTTAGTAGATGTACTGGTTGAGGAACTCCTCAACTTCAGCACGGTTGTCAAAGCAATACTCTCCATCCTCCTCCACAAGCAGGGGCTGCCATACGGCAAAGGGGAAGTCGATGTCATCCTGGATAGGATTGTTGGGATTGGCACTGTAGGTGCCGACATCAGAGCCCCAGGGGGCAAACCCTGCAGGAGAGTAGAGGAACTCGATGAACAGCTTGGCTGCATGAGGATTGGCAGCGGAGCGGGTCATCAGGGTGTAGAGGCTGTAGTAGAAGCCGCTGAAGGGCTCCATGGTCATCGCCGGCTTGAGGGCAAGGTTCTTGCTCGTTGCATAGCGTGCCTTGGAGAATACAAAAAGTCCGACAGGGGGGAAATCGCGCTTGGCGTTCTGCCCCTTGATACCCACGTTCTCAGCGATGTTGGTATCACTGGTTCCAACGATAAGGTCATTCTCGTAGATCGCCTTGATCCACTCATAACCTGCATTGGGGGTAGTCAGGACAATATCCTTGCCAAAGTAGGACTTGTACGCCTTGGCAATCTTCGCTGACCACTCAGGACTCGTGCACATGGTCAAAAAGTTTGCGTTCACACCCTCTTGGAACGGGTTCTTGAACTGCAGGATGCTCTTATACTTGGGATCGGCAAACTGCCAGATATTGGTATAGGGGGAGCTTGTCAGGCCTTCATCGTTGTAGATGAATACCTTGTTGATGGCAAAGACCTGCAAGGGGTTCTGCATCGTGGCAGGAATGACATCCTTGAGGGTCGGGGGAACATAGTTGTAGAGATAGCCGGGCTTGATAAGCTCGCCGACCAGTCTTCCGGCATCCTGGGCAAGGACGAAGTCAGCGCCAACAACACCGGCCTGTGCTTCCTTGGAAACTTTTTCGATCAGTTCGAAATCCTTGAGATTGGAGCTGACGACCTCAATTCCGTACTCTTTGGTAAAAGCGACGGCAGCCTTGGCTATGCGGCTCGATGTGGCATAGACAACAACCTTCCCCTCTTCTTTTGCACGGGCCACCAGCTCATCGTGGGACATCTCCTCGATGACAGGGGCAGGTTTTGCAGCAGGGGCCTCTTTGGAACCTGTGGCAAATACGGAGGTACCCAACACTATGGTTACCATCAGCAGGACAAGCAGTTTTTTCATACATTTCTCCTATTTTTTCTTCTTGGCAAAAAACCAATTAGGAAGTAAGTATACCATAATTGTATGTATTCTCAATAAGTAACCTTGCAATAGATTTTGCATTCATTGCACAAGAGGTGCACCGTAAGCGACCAACCAGGGCAAAACATAGCGAAGGGGAGGTTTCCCTCCCCTTTCTCAAATCTTCAGGAACATCTTTTCCTTGATGGCGTCAAGGTTCTCATTCCCTATGCTATTCGCCTTGCGCGTCCCCTCCACTATGATCTCCTTGACCTCAGCCATATGGTTCTCATAGTAGGCCCTCCTCTCCCTCATGGGGTCGAGCAGGTTGTTCAACACGACATTCAGGCGCTTCTTGCACTCAAAGCACCCAAGCTTGGCAGAAGTGCACCCCTCATAGATCTCAGGGGCCTCCTCGGGGTTGAAGATCAGGTGATACTTGTAGATGTTGCAAATCTCAGGATGTCCGGGTATATCGGTGGTGACCCTGGCGGGGTCTGTGACAGCCTTGCGCACCAGCTTCCATACCTGCTCGGGAGTATCGGAGAGATAAATCGCATTGCCCATGCTCTTGCCCATCTTGGCATTGCCATCAAGGCCGCTGAGGCGCCCTACCTGGCTGAGCTTCACCTGAGGCTCGTTAATGGATGTGCCATAGAGCTTGTTGAACTTGCGCACTATCTTGCGTGAAAGCTCAATATGGGGAATCTGATCTTCTCCTACAGGTACGAGGTCAGCATTGCAGAACGTGATGTCTGCAGTCTGGCTGACCGGATACCCGAGAAACCCATAGGTGATGTCCTCGTAGCCATAGTTCTGAGCCTCTGTCTTGATCGTCGGATTATGGCGCAGTTGGTTTACCGTCACTATCATGGAGTAGAAGATGGTAAGCTCAGCAATCGAGCTCACCTGGGACTGCTGGACAAAGGTGACCTTGTTGGGGTCAAGGCCCACCGAGAGGTTATCGATGGTCACATCATAGATACTGCTGTTGATAAGCTTGGGATTGTTAAAATGGGTGGTGAGTGCCTGGATATCTGCAAGGAGGATGAACTCCTCATAGCTGTCCTGCAATTCAAAGCGTGTCTTCAAGGAACCCACATAGTGCCCCAAATGAAGCTTTCCTGTAGTCCTATCACCGGTCAGTATTCTTTTTCTGGTTTCCACAACCTACTCCTCGTCTGTTTTTTCTAATTCTACCTGAGGGGTGCTCCCCTGAAGGTTGAACACCCGTACCATTGTGTGCTGCATACTGCAGAAAGGACACTCGGCAGGGGCAGGATGTTTTTCGATCGATTGCACCAATTCCACATGGGCATGACAATTCTGACATTCATATTCATAACTAGGCATCTGGTAACTCCTTATGCTATAGGACGGTGGTAAGGCCTTGCCTGACCATCTGCATCTGCTCCTCGCTCAGGGGCATCTGAAAGATCGTCACAAGGTCCTCATCGAGTAAAAACATCAATTTCAGTTCCGCTATCTTAAAAGGAATCCTATCCTTTTTCAACCTGGCCAAGTACCCGCTACGCACCATCTGAGAGAGCGTGGCAGCAAGTTTCGGATTTTCCATAGTGATATAGGCATCGACAGTGTACGAGCCCTCCACCTGGTTGATGAGCAGAAGAACCTCAGTTGCCTGTTGGAAGACAGACTGGGGAAGGTTCAGCCCAAGGTCAAAGAAAGTCTCCGGCTCAAGGGCGTAGATCGCTATGGAGGCGCTTGCCATCTTGAGGGCCACCTCGTCAGGGATGAACCTTGCCTTGGCCTTGTAGAGGCCATAGGCCTCCTCGTACGAACCGTTGGTGAAGATCAACTCATCATTTTTCGGCGTATACAGGCTCAAGGGTCCTCTTTTCTGGCTAAACCAGGAGAGGCCATCAGCATTGCTCTTCTGCCTCAGCTCCCTGGCATACATCATGCCGGTGTTGAGCAGAAACCTAGGATAGTCCCCCTCCACCACCCCATAGGCAGCAAGGGCATCCTGCTCAAGAGGATAGGTCGTTGCAGTAGGGGTGAGTGAGAGCGAGACACGAGAGGCGCGAGTGGCGAACTCAGAGAGGTCACCAAAGGCAACCGCTATAAGGTCGGGCTCTGAGAGAGCATTGACGGTCGCTACGATGGCCCCTTGCCGGGCCATCCCCTGAAAATGAAAGTAAGGGCGTTCCTTCCTGCCCAACGAGGCGCAGGAAGAAAGAAATAGTACAACGACCAGGGATACCACTACAGCCTTACTCTTTTTCATACAATCATTCCTTTGCTACAGAAAGCCTCACCATATGCTCCCCACACTCAACAGCCTCAACATTTTCCAGTGTAGCAAAGGTTACGGAGTTGGACAACGTCTCCTTTGCAATAGTGGTCCCAAAGTTCTCAAATACACGCTGAACCACCTCATCACCATCGTAGACCAGCACTATTCGGTCAGAGACCTCAAAGCCGCTATCCTTGCGAAGGTTCTGGACACTGCGCACGATATCACGCGCTATGCCCTCCTGGAGCAGTTCTTCGGTCACCTTGGTATCGAATCCTACGGTAAGGGTTCCTTCGTTGAGCACCTTCACCCCTTCCTTTTCAGAACGCTGGACTACGATGTACTCGCCGGTGATCTCAATTTCACCTTCGCTGTACACCACCATGACGCTTTTGCCATCGAGGATGGAGGCGATCTTATCACCGGAGAACAGCTCTATCTGGGATGCCACGCTCTTCATGTGCTTGCCAAGCTTCGCACCGAGGGCCTTGAAGTTCGCCTTGGCGCTGTAGCTGACCAGCTCACTCTCATCGGCTTGGATGAGGACCTCCTTGACGTTCAGCTCCTCAGCGATGATATCCGCCATTGAAGCGAGGACTTCACGCTCTTCCTCTGTCCTGTCGACAAGAAAGAGGGTCTGCAGGGGTTGGCGTGTCTTGAGGTTGTTTGAGGCTCGAAGCGACCGTCCCATGACAATTGCCTTTTGCGTCAGGGCCATCTTCCTCTCCAGTTCGAGGTCACGCTGCTCACCCTGATACTCGGGATAGAGCTCAAGGTGGATGCTCTCGCTCATCTTGTCAGTCTTGAGGTTCTGGTAGATGTCCTCAGTGGTGAACGGGATGATGGGGGCGGCTATCTTGATGAAGGTCATCAGGACGCGATAGAGGGTATCATACGCCTCTTTCTTGTCCCCATCATTCTCACTTCTCCAAAACCGTCTGCGGCTTCTGCGGATATACCAGTTGTTCAGGTCATCGATGAACGGCAGGAACAACGAGCAGGCCTTCTGGATGTCATAGGCATCGAGGGCAGCAGTCACCTCTTGGATAAGCTTCTCGCTGCTGCTGATGATCCAGATATCCATAGGGTTGGAGAGCTTGCCGTAGGCTGTCTCACTTGGCTCATACCCGTCGATGTTTGCATAGGTCACAAAGAAGGAGTAGGCATTCCACAAGGGGATGATGAGGCTCTTGAGCACATCCTTGACGGACTCCTCACTGAACTTGAGGTCCTCGGCTCTGACAACAGCACTGTTCATCAAGGCAAAACGGAGCGAGTCAGCACCATAGGCGTTCACTATCTCCATCGGGTCGGTATAGTTCTTGGCACTCTTGCTCATCTTCTTGCCTTCAGGAGTCAACACGATGCCATTGGTGATGCAGTTCAGGAAGGCGGGCTTGTCAAACAGGCCAGCGGCCAGGACTGTAAGGGTATAGAACCAACCGCGGGTCTGGTCCAGCCCTTCACAGATGAAGTCAGCCGGGAAGTGCTGCTCAAAGTACTCCTTGTTCTCAAACGGATAGTGTAGCTGTGCATAGGGCATCGAGCCGGACTCAAACCAGCAGTCCAGGACATCGGTGATGCGCCTCATGGTCCCCTTTCCATCAGGGCTTGGCCAGGTGAGGTCATCGATGAAGTGTTTGTGCAGGTCAGGCACTGCCTGGCCGCACTTCGCTTCAAGCTCCTCTCTGCTTCCGATCACCTCAATGTGGTCACTACCGTCGCATTTCCAGACAGGGATGGGGTTGCCCCAGAAACGGTTGCGGCTGATGGCCCAGTCACGAGCTCCCTCAAGCCACTTGCCAAAGCGTCCGTACTTCAGATGTTCGGGCATCCAGGTGATCTGGTCGTTTGCATTGAGCATCGAGCTTTTTATCTTCTGGATATCGACAAACCAACACTCCATCGCACGATAGATGAGGGGTTTGTGGGTACGATAGCAGAAGGGATAGGGGTGCAGGAAGTTTTCCCGCTTGACGAGCTTGCCCCTCTCCTTGAGGAGGGCAATGATATCCTTGTCGGTATCCTTGACGAATCTTCCCTCAAAGTCAGAGACTTCGCTGGTGAACTTCGCTTCGCTGTCGATGGGACATACGGTGGGGATGCCGGTGCCCTTGAGCACCTGGTAGTCATCCTCGCCAAAGCCCGGGGCTGTATGGACGATGCCGCATCCGTCTTCTGTGGTGACGTAATCACCCAGGACGCAGACAAATGCACCCACATCCTTGAGGTTGGCAAAATAGGGGAACAGCGGCTCATAGCGCATGCCCTCATAGAAGGTCCCCTTCTGCTCGTCCACTATCTCGTACAGGGTTTCATCGGCGTAGTAGTGGCCAAGACGGTCCTTGCCCAGGATGTAGTAGCTGTCATCGCTCTTGTCCAGGATCTTCACATAGTCGATGGCAGGTCCAAAGGCAAGGGCCAGGTTGGAAGGAAGGGTCCAGGGTGTGGTGGTCCACGCCAGGAAATAGGTATCCTTTTCGCCGTCCACGGCAAAACGGACCGTAACTGCCTGGTCCACGACATCCTGGTATCCACCGAGGTTTACCTCAAAGTTGGATAGAGGGGTCCCCAGAGCCGGGCTATAGGGAAGGATATTGTACCCCTCATAGATGAAGCCCTTCTCATGCAGGTTCTTGAACACCCACCAGATGGACTCCATATAGTCGGTGTCCATGGTGCGGTACCCATTATCCCAGTCGACCCAACGCCCCATGCGGTTGATGGTATTCTCCCACTCCTTGGTATAGCGCAGGACGATCGAGCGGCACTGTTCGTTGAAATTGGCGACTCCGAACTCATGGATGGCGGAAGGTCCGCTGATGCCCAGCGTCTTCTCCATCTCAAACTCGACAGGAAGGCCGTGACAGTCCCATCCGAAGCGGCGGTTCACCCGCTTGCCCTTCATGGTCTGGTAACGAGGTATGGCGTCCTTGATGGTCCCTGGGACCAGGTGGCCAAAATGGGGAAGGCCAGTTGCAAAGGGAGGCCCGTCATAAAAGACGTACTCATCCTGAGCGGGACGCATAGATATGGATTTTCCAAAAATATCCTCTTGTTGCCAAAAAGAGAGGATGCCCTCTTCCATTGCAGGGAAATCAACCCTTGTAGTTACTGGACGAAACATAGACGCTCCTTGTTCCCGGAAGCCTTGGTGAACTTCCGCATGAGTGCCATTCTATTCATATTGGGGTGAAATGACAACCTATGCAAACCATAATCACGTTGACCTTTGTGCTTTGTACCAGTAGTGTGGCAGTATGAAAACCTTCCCCGTCTCCCCATCGATACGACGTTTTTCCGCCCGCTTCAAAGCGGGGGGCTTCTCCCTCTATATAGTGGGAGGGGCGATCCGTGACCATCTGTTGAGTTTGGAGAACGAAGACTTCGACTTTACCACCGATGCAGAGCCAGCAGAAGTGAAGGCTCTTTTCGGCCATGTCATCCCTACGGGCATTGAACATGGGACTGTGACGGTCATTTTTGAAAAACAGATGTTTGAGGTCACCACCTTCCGCAGCGACGGCACCTATCTCGATGGAAGGCACCCCAGTTCGGTCACCTTCATCAGAAATCTAGAAGAGGACCTCAAGAGACGGGACTTCACCATCAATGCCTTTGCTTCCGATTGTGCCACAGGAGCCATCATCGACCTCAACGGGGGGATGGAGGACCTGCAGGCGAGGACCATCCGTGCCATAGGCATTCCCAAAAACCGCTTTGAAGAGGATGCCCTTCGTATCCTGCGTGCATGCAGGCTCGCATCCAAGCTTGATTTCAGCATTGAAGAGGAGACCCTCAAGGCGATGATGGATCAAAAGAATAATCTGAAGAACGTCAGCAGCGAACGGATCCGGGAGGAGCTGTTCAAGCTGGTGGGTTCCAAGCATCCCACAGTCGGCCTTCAGTACATGCACCACACCAGCATCCTCGCAACGCTCTTCCCATCCCTTGCCAAAGGAGAAGGGATCATGCAGGGAGGGATGCACCACCAGGATATCCTGCAGCATAACATTACTGCCTGCCAGGCCGCAGCTGATCGGAATTTCCCCCTGCCTGTACGCCTGGCAGCCCTGTTCCATGATATTGGAAAGAGCGAGACGATCAAGGAGGGAATCGAAAGGAATACGTTTCATTCCCATGAGGCCGTCTCAGCACGGGAGGCCCGGGCCATCATGCACTACCTGAAGGCAAGCAATGAGCAGATACGCATAGTAACCCATCTGGTGAAGGAGCATATGTTCAACTACCAGAGCGACTGGAGCGATAGCGCGGTGAGGCGCTTTATCACGCGTGTGGGCCTTTCTGACATCCCCCTACTCTTTCAGCTGCGCATCGCCGACCAGATCGCCATCCATGGCGAACCCAATACGACCCTCATCGATGAGCTGCAAGAGCGTATCGACAGAATCCTCGCAGCGAAGGATGCCTTATCCATCAAGGACTTGGCTATAGGGGGAAAGGAACTCATGAAGATGGGGATCAAGGGAAAAGAGATTGGTGCAACACTTTCCTATCTGCTGGAAACGGTCCTCGATGATCCAAAGCAGAACAATGGCGAGCATCTGCTCACCATTGCCGGGAACTATCAGGAGAGAGTCGGGACAACCACAGATTCATAGGCAATCTTGGCTGCATTCTGCTCAGCATCTTTTTTGCTACGCCCCTGCGCCGGTCCAAAGCTCTGGTTGTTCACCTGAACCTCAACAAAGAAGGTGAACTCATGCTCGGGCCCTGTCTTCTTGACCAAGGTATAGACCGGGCACTTTCTCCACTTCTTCTGCATGTACTCCTGCAAACTGGTCTTGTAGTCACGGTGATAGTCATACTTGAGCACAGCATGGATCTGGTCCTTGAGGTAAAGCATGACAAACTCTTTTGCCACTTCAAAGCCGCTGTCGAGATAACAGGCAGCAAACAGCGCTTCCATACAGTCTGCAAGCAGGGTCTTCTTATCCCTGCCTCCGCTGTTCTCCTCACCTTTGCCGATGAGCAGGTACTTGTCCACTTCCAGCTTGCGCGCGATCATGGTAAGGCTGTCCTCACTGACGACCACGCTCTTGATTTTTGAGAAATCCCCCTCCTGCTTTGCAGGAAGATTTCTTAAAAGCCAATCGGCGACACACATGCCCAGGACACTGTCACCAAGAAACTCCAGCCGTTCGTTGTTCCCAACCTCCTCTGTCGTCTCATTGGCGAAGGAGCGGTGGGTGAAGGCTAGGTTGAGCAGGTTCAGGTTGTCACATTTCATCTTGCTTGCTTGTTTGAATACAAGAAGCTCCCGTTCTCTCGAAGGAGAGATGGCGGGAGCTTTTCCAAAGGCATATGGGTCCATAGACCTACGCCCTAGAGCTGAGTTGAAAGAAAATCTACTGCATCCTTGACGGTTTCAAACTCGTTTGCCTTTTCATCAGGAATGGAAA
>CAZGOK010000049.1:0-11294 GCA_964527665.1 uncultured Sphaerochaeta sp. | reverse complement strand
ACCATGATCAAGGCTATTCTCAACGGCAAGTATTACGGGTATGAAGAGGATTATATCAGGGGGGTATTAGCATGAACTTGTTTACAAGGCCGATGAGACTGCTCACGGCCGTGGTTCTGGAACAGATGAGCGACAGGGTGGTTAAGAGCCTCTTGGAGATGGGGGTAATGGATTTTGTCCACATCAACAAGCTTGAGCCACAACAGATGGAAAAGCTCAGTTCCCGCCCGAGTTCCATAACGCGCATAGCTTTGGAAGACATGCGTCATCGTGTTGAGGCAATCCTTAGGCAGGGACATGTCTCCCTGCCTTCCTCCGATGTGCTGGATGTGAAGAATATGGAGAAGCCGGACCTCGAAGCCTATGCCTCCATGTTGGATACCCTGGGAAAGAAACTTCTTGTCCTGAAGGATACTCAAAAAGAGAGCAACCAACTGGTGCTCGGCTTTGATGAGATGCACCGCTATATTGATGAGGACAAGGGCGAGTACCTGGATCTCCGTGTAGGTGAGATAGGACATGGAACCGCTGAAGACCTTTCGAGCAGGCTTGCCACCTTTGGTGGGTTGCTCGAACCCTTCGATGACGGACAGAAATATATTACCCTTACCCTGCGCCGCGACGGCTCGCAGGTCTCCCCGTTGCTTGATAAGTTTGAGTGGACAGAGAGCAGTGATGTCTCTGCACAGAAAAAAGCCATCTCCCTCATTACCCATCGCCTGGAGGATGAGCATCGCAAGGCTGCTGTGCAGCGAGGAGCGATAGAAGAGGAGATCAATGCCCTCATCAAGGGTGAGAGCCCCCGCCTCATCGCCATATGGGGCAACCTCAGGCTCAATGAGCTCAGTGACCAGATCCGCTCCTATTTTTCCTATACAAGAAACACGACGCTCTTTTCAGGTTGGGTGCCCACTGACCAGGCCGATGATGTCTCCAAGGCCATCTTCAGCTCCAGCGAAGGGCAGTGTGTCATCGAATGGACCGAAGCCACCCAGATGCCCCGGGAGGAGGTCCCTGTTGCAGTGACTTCACCTAAAATACTGGAACCCTTCCAGAAGATGGTGAACAACTACAGCACCCCAGAGTACGGTACCGTCAACCCCACCATATTTGTCATGATAGCCTACCTAACCATGTTCGGCCTGATGTTCGGAGATGTGGGACAGGGCTTTGTCCTCTTGCTTGTCGGCTTGATGACCCAGCTTGGCTATAAGAAGAACCCTATGAAGGCAGATGGGATACTCAGCCGCAACCTCAGCAAGCTGTTGCCCTATCTTGGAGTCTCCTCCATGCTCTTTGGCGTACTGTACGGTTCATACTTTGGCTTTGCCCTGTTCCCAGCCCTATGGTTCAACCTGGATGCTGTGGTCGCCGGCCATGCCACTACAGGACCTGTGCGGGATGTCTATGGTATCCTTGGCATTACCATCAAGTTTGGTATCATCGTCATCTATACCGGCCTTGTCCTGAACTGGATAAACCTGTTCAGAAAGAAGGCCTGGCTGAAGCTGACACTGGACAAGAACGGCATAGTCGGAGGCATCCTCTTTGGTACCGGGCTCTATATGGGTTTTGGCTTTGTGGCTACCGGCTACAGAGAGTTCCCATCCGATCCCTGGATCTCCATTGTCCTCACCATCACCATCCTGCTCTTGTTCCTGCGCGGCTTCATTGACTACTATCTTTCAGTGAAGGAGGGGGGTCATAGGGAGAGTGCCGGCAAAGTCATCATGGACTCAACCATGGAGTGGCTTGTCGACATGTTGGAGATCTTTGGGGGTTACCTTTCAAATACACTCTCCTTCATGCGTGTCGCCGGTCTGGGTATTGCCCACGCAGCGCTGATGGAGTCCTTCAAGGAGCTCTCCTCCCTTTCCGGTGGGGTGGGGGCCATTGCCATACTGGTTTTTGGTAACGCACTGGTAATAGTGCTTGAAGGCTTGAGCTCAGGTATCCAGTCCTTGAGGCTCAACTATTACGAATTTTTCTCAAGGTATTTCACAGGAAAGGGTGTTGCGTATGAGCCGGTCGGCTTGAAGACATCATTTTCTGCTCAAAAATAGGAAGTTTTTTTAGGAGGGTCAATATGACCAGTATTGCATTCAAAAAGAAAGTATCGATGTCCTTTGCAGCTACAGCACTCCTGCTGCTCGCCTCCGGCTTTGTCTTTGCACCCAGTGTCTTTGCAGCAACTGCTGAAGCCGCCGGCCCTGGTAGCTACACTGTAGCGATCATCTGTCTCAGTGCAGCCTTTGCCTTTGGTGTAGGTGCCCTGGCAGCCGGCATGGCAATTGGTAAGGTGGGAAGCGCCGCTATGGGAGCCATCAGTGAGAGACCTGAAATCGCCAGCCAGGCTTTGATCTTCATCGCCCTTGCTGAAGGTCTGGTAGTCTTCGGATTTATCACAGCCCTGATGATTCTTGGTAAGGCTTAATAATGAAGTATTTTGTCATCGGTGACGAAGATACCGTACTGGGTTTTTCCCTTGTCGGTGTGTTCGGCATGCAGGCGACAAATGCCGAACAGGCACGACAGGCTTGGAACAAGGCGTTGGAGGATCGGGCCAATGGCATCATCATCATAACTGATGTTGTTGCCAACATGATTCGTCCGACAGTCGACCGCTATCTTTTTTCCGAATCATTTCCCCTTGTGGTGGAGATCCCTTCTTCACGAGGTGATGGAAAGCGTACGGATCTGAGGTCGCTGGTAAACCAAGCCATTGGTGTATCGCTCTAAAGGGGGTTTTTTATGGACGCCACAGACAATCGACTGCTTGAAGGGATTATCCGTCAAGCGGAAGAGAACGCAAAGAAAACTGAAGAGGATGCTCGTCTTCAGGCCAAGAAGATCCTCCTCGATGCGCATGTGCGCTCCGAAGAGGAGCTGTCGGTCGAACAGAAGGCATTCCAGCAAAAGCTGAAACAGATTGAATTGCGGCTTCAGGCAAACATGGCCAGTGTAAAGCGCAAGGCCTCCCTTAGGCAGATCGACGAGAGTTACCTCTCGGTCATGCGCCGCATTCGCGAAAAGATGGATTGCAAGGCCATAGGGCCGTACCTCTCCTCTTGGGTTGCAGAAGCGGCCTTGGGCCTTGATCTGAAGGAGGCGAAAGTCTCTTCAAGCAACGCTTGTCCGGTAACGGAAAAGCATCTGAAGGAAGCTGCTGAACTGGTGAAACGACATACCGGCTCTGAAGTGATCCTAAGCTTGGACCCCAGGCCCATCAGAAGCCTCGGGGTAGTACTCTCTTCGTTGGACGACAAAGTCTCGTTCAACAATCAGGTTGAGATCCGTCTCAGACGGTTTGACCGCGTAATTAGGACAATGATTCAGGAACATACATGAAAGAGAGAATAGTCGGACAGGTCAAACGGGTGAATGGCCCTGTCATCCTCATCAAGGACGTCAATGACGCCGCAATGATGGAGATGGTCAGGATTGGTGAACAGCAACTGGTAGGCGAGGTAGTCAAGCTCCATGATGGTTTGGCCACCGTGCAAGTCTATGAGGATGCCACCGGCATTTGCCCTGGTGACAATGTCTATGGAAGTGGCATGAGTCTCAGCGTAGAGCTGGGCCCCGGCCTGGTAGGAACAATTTACGACGGGATCCAGCGCCCCTTGGAAAAGCTGATGAGCGTCTCTGGAGCCTACATCTCCCGTGGCGTCACCTTCCCGGCCCTGGACCGTGATAGGAAATGGCCCTTTGTGCCTACCGTTGAAGTCGGTGCGAGCCTTACGAGCGGGATGGCCCTCGGTGAGGTCCCGGAGACCGAGAGGGTCCTGCACAAGATTATGGTGCCCCCATCCATTGCAGAATGCGTCGTTTCCAAGATAGCCCCAAAAGGTGACTACACAGTTGAGGATGTCATAGCGACTGTGGTGCATCCTGACGGTAGGGAAGAGAAGCTGACGATGATCCAACGCTGGCCGATCAGGGTCCCCCGTCCTGTGCACGAACGACTCGCTTTGAAGCAACCGCTGATCACCGGCCTGAGGGTAATCGATACCCTCTTTCCCCTGGCCAAAGGTGGTACTGTAGCTATCCCCGGGGGATTTGGTACAGGCAAGACCATGACACAGCACTCCATCGCGCAGTGGTGTGACGCTGACATCATCGTCTATATCGGATGCGGCGAACGTGGCAACGAGATGACTGACGTCCTCAGGGAGTTTCCCCTGCTCATCGACCCCCGTACGGGCCAGTCGTTGATGGAACGCACACTCCTGATCGCCAACACCTCCAACATGCCGGTTTCGGCTCGTGAGGCAAGCATTTATACTGGCATCACCATGGCTGAATACTATCGGGACCAGGGCTACCATGTAGCCATCATGGCCGACTCCACCAGCCGTTGGGCTGAAGCGCTCAGGGAGCTGAGCGGACGCATGGAGGAGATGCCCGCTGAAGAGGGCTTCCCTGCCTATCTGCCTACAAGAATTGCCCAGTTCTATGAACGTGCAGGTTTTATGCAGTGTCTTTCAGGAGATACGGGATCGGTGTCCATCATCGGTGCTGTCAGCCCTCCAGGAGGGGACTTCTCCGAGCCTGTGACCCAGCATACCAAACGCTTTGTCCGTTGTTTCTGGGGTCTGGATCGCTCCTTGGCCAGTAGTCGTCACTATCCTGCGATAAGCTGGACAGACTCCTACACCGAGTACCTCAGTGAGGTGCAGCCTTGGTGGAGCCAACACAGTGATGGCACGTGGCAGACAAACCGCCAGCGTATCATGGAGCTGCTACAAAAGGAGGTGCGCCTGCAACAGATCGTCAAGCTGGTCGGTCCTGACGCACTTCCTGACAGCCAGAACTTCATTCTGGAGGTATGCTCCCTGTTCAAGACTGCTTTCCTGCAGCAGAATGCGTTCGACGAGGTCGACCGGTTCTGCTCGGTAGGCAAGCAGGTGAGGATGCTTGATGTCATCCTCTCATACTACCAGAAAGGCTCCGAGGCTATAGCCAAGGGTGTGCCGATGGTCAAGATCCGTCGCCTGAAGGTGGTTCAGGAGATTGCAAGAATGCGTCTGACCATCGACAACGAGGACTTGGCGGCTTTTGACAAGTTGCAACTGCGCCTCGAGCGCTCCGTCGACCAGCTTGGGGGAATCTATGAGGACTAAAGAAGAGACTTTGCTTGTGCATACCGACCGTCACCTGTTATCAGGACGGGAGTACCGTGGTACTTCCCGTATTGATGGGCCTTTGGTATATATGCGAAACACCCACCCAGTGGGATATGGGGAACTTGTCGAGATTACCGCTCCCGATGGCACTCACCGCTCCGGTCAGGTTCTTGAGACCAGTGATGAGGTTGTCGTCGTACAGGTGTTCGAAGGTACTGACGGGCTTAACCTGCCGGGGACCGGGATGCGTTTCATGGGTGAGCCCCTGACGCTTCCTGTGTCGGAGCAGATGCTCGGGCGTGTCATGAACGGCCTGGGAAAGAGCCGGGATGGTTCGACCATTCCCCAAGGCTCAGTCGAGAAGGATGTAAATGGCCAGCCCATCAATCCTACAGCTCGAGAATATCCGCGTGACTTCATCCAGACGGGAATCTCTGTCATCGATGGCATGACAACCCTGATTCAGGGTCAGAAGGTACCTATTTTCAGTGGAAACGGCCTGGACCATAACAAGCTTGCTGCCCAGATCGCCCGTCAGGCAAAGGTTCGGGGAAGTGGGGGGGATTTTTGCATCGTATTTGCGGCGATGGGTGTAAAGCATGACGTTGCCAAGTATTTCATAGACAGTTTTGAAGAATCGGGAGTGCTGGACAATGTGGCGCTTTTTCTCTCCCTTGCCGATGATCCCTCCATTGAAAGGACCATCACACCCAAGACAGCCCTCACCCTTGCTGAGCACCTTGCCTTCGACAAGGGCAAACAGGTTCTGGTCATCATGACTGACATGACCAACTACTGTGAGGCCCTGCGTGAGATCGGGACGTTGCGCGGGGAGATCCCTTCCAGAAAGGGGTATCCGGGGTACCTATACTCCAATCTTGCAGAACTGTACGAGCGCTCGGGCAAAATTACAGGCAGGGGAGGTTCCATCACCCAACTGCCCATCCTCACGATGCCCAACGATGACATCAGCCACCCGGTACCCGACCTTACCGGGTACATCACCGAGGGCCAGATAGTCTTTGACCGGTCGATGCAGGCCCGTGGCCTCTATCCTCCCATCAACTGCCTGCCCTCACTTTCGCGCCTCATGAAGGACGGCATCGGAGAAGGAATGACACGAGCTGACCATCCACACCTGGCCAACCAGCTCTTTGCCTCCTACAGCCATGTCAAGGATGTGCAAAACCTTGCCTCCGTCATTGGAGAGGAGGAGCTGACCACCTTGGACCAGCAGTACCTGGAGTTTGGAAAATTCTTTGAGAACAAGTTTGTAAACCAGAGCTTCACTGAGGACCGCAGTATTGAACAGACTCTTGATATCGGATGGGAGGCCTTGAGCAAACTTCCTTCAGAGGAGTTGCAGCGTCTCTCCGATGATGAGATAGCCGAGCACTACGGCAAATAGGAGGAAGCGTGAAAACCACCCTTGCTCCTACACGGAGCAACTTGCTCAAATTGGCAGATGACCAGAAGTTTGCACAGTTGGGATACGAACTGTTGGACCAGAAACGTTCAATTCTTGTAGCCGAACTGCTGACCTTGGTAGACCAGGCCGTCGACTACGAAAGTAGGGTTGTCCAGTCCCTTAAGGAAGCTGAGGCCTCCCTAAGCGATGCCATCATGAAGATGGGACGCCTTAGGGTGGGCAACCTCAGTGGTGCTGTGAACATCGATTACTCCATCGACCTGGGAAAGAGAAGGGTGATGGGGGTTACCTTGCCTAAGGTTGAGACCACCTTCACCGACAACAGCCCATATTTCAGCAGCGAGGGTACCAGTATCCTCGCCGAACTCTCCATTGACCGGTACCGCACCACCCTCAGCCTGATGGGACGCCTAGCGGAGCTGAAGGTCTCCATCATGCGCCTTGCGCGTGAGGTGAAGAAGACCATCCGCAAGGTCAATGCTTTGGAAAAGATTGTAATTCCTGAAAACCAGCAGACCATCAATTGGATGCGTGGACGCATAGAAGAGCAGGAGAGGGAGAACTTCATCCTGCTTAAAGTGGTCAAGGACAGGATGGAACAGGCACAAATTGCCATTGATCCCAAGCAGAAGAGGATGACCTCCGTCGTAGTTAATGATACGATGGAAAAAGGAGGTTCGCATGGGAGTCCCGTTTAAGGATATCGTAGTGTATCTGGACGGATCGGAGAGTTCGATGACCGCCGCAATGTACGGCATCAAGTTGGCTGTTGAACACGAAGCCAAGCTGACTGCAGTCTATGTGGTGAATACGAAGGCTCTGAGCGAGTTGGTCAAGGCCGGTATCTTTGTTGCGATAGAGCGTGATGAGTACCAGCGTGACTTGCAAGCTGATGCGGACAGGTATTTGCGCCATGTCGCCAAGTTGGCGGCAGCAAGGCAATTGGAAATTGAGTCGGTCAAGTTGGAAGGTGCCATCCATGTGGTGATGCGCCAGCTGCTCAAGGAGCGGAAATCCGACCTTCTGGTGCTTGGTGGTATCACCGATATCCGGTCAAGGCGGGAGGAACTTTCCAGCGAGACCGATAGGATGATGCGTACGTCTCCGTGCCCCGTTTTGGTGGTTAGGGACGATGACGATATCTGGCTAGAGTTCGAAGCGTAAGGAGCAGTACATGATTTTACTGGATGTTTTGGACAAGGATTTGGTCAAAGTTCCCCTTACTGCTAGTGATAAGCAGGGGATTATAACCGAACTTGTTGAAGTAGTGGCTAAAGCCAAAGGATACTCGCCCCAACAGTTTGATGATATGCTGGAAGCAGTCCTCAACCGTGAGAGCCTCGGTTCCACTGGTATAGGCAATGGCATAGCCATCCCGCATGCCAAGACCAATGTGGTCAAGCAGGTTTCGATGGTGGTTGGTATCAGCCGTTTCCCTGTCGAATTTGATTCGCCTGATGGGCAGAAGAGCAGAATCTTCTTTCTGGTACTCGCACCTTCCTCTGCAGCATCGGCACATGTGGAGCTGCTCGCTTCCATTGCCAGGACCTGTACGTCCAATGTCTTCAGGCGAATGCTTGAAAGTGCAAAGGACAAGGATGAGGTGATACGGCTTTTTCAGGAGTAATAGGATCGCAGCATGAAATCAATACGAGGGTAGGGGCACTGCACAAGCGGTGCCTCAATCTTTGCTCGGAGGCAATTGCACCTGCATACATGCGTGGGGCTGTTGGGCATCTGGACATTTTCTTTTTTCCCTTCTATGGTGATTGCATCAACCTTTGAGGTACGTGCAGTATGCGGCAGATCTCCACCTTTACACAAACCGAATCAGATTTGCTTGATCGCTGTGAAGCTGTTCTAAGCGAATCTTCGGTAACCCTATATACTCATCTCCAGGCTTTGCGAAGCGATGTTCGTCTGCTTTCTGAAATTGCTAACCGATCGCCTTCTCCCAACCAGGACTTCAATGGGGATATCGATGGCAGGTCTTGGAGGACTTTGGCTGAAAAGCTCAAGAACCAGGGTATCGACGCTGTGGTCAATCTCCCTGTCAAAGCAGTGGTGGGCCGTTCGTTCCTCGTAAGCAAGCTCCACCTTTTTGGCTTTCTTGAAAAGATCTCCCACACGCAACCCGGCCTTGCATCCATGCTTCATTCCATAGAGGATAGCTACCACAACACCCTCTTTGACCTGATGGCTGAGGATCTGTATGTCTCGGTCATCTCTGAAAGCAAGGGTGGGGAGATCTGGCTGCACCGTGCAACCGAGGAATTGATCAGGATGTGGGATTACCGCACCAGTGTCAACAAAAGTGAATTCGCACCAAACTTGAGGAAACTCTGGGCGGCACGACATACCATCGTTCCTGTGCTGGGAACCCTGATGGGGACCGTCGAACTGATGCGCCTCTCTTTCGGACTCTCTTCTGTGTGGCACTCATTCATCATTGCAGAGGCAAAGAAAGAGGGGATGACCCATGCACTGGAAGAGTATCTCTTCTCCCTCAGCTATGAGCAGATAGACCTGCTCAGAGGGTATATGCGCGACCAGGGGGTAGCGGCCATAAGCCGTAGCCAGGCCCACGAGCTGCTTGTTGCATGTGGCGAGTCCGTCTTTGAAAAAGGGGAGGGCTCCTCTGCCATACAGCTCTACCGCTCGTTCCTGCAACGTCAGACCCTTGCCAAGGGTAGGCGCCTTACAGGGAGCAAAGGCCCCCATAGGAGCCTTGAAGAGTATTTCTTGATCTATCTTTGGGAAGTTGAAGAAAAAGAAGAAGCAAATAGTAATAAATAAATACAAAGCAGATAAATATACAAGCAGAAAGGGGCAAGGATATGGTATTCCTTGCCCCTTTCTCGTTCAAAGCCTCTGTACTATTGTGCCTTGGTATAGATGTCGTGTATCTCTTTCTTGCCAAGGACCATTACGCTTCCCAACGTGCGCTTTCCAAAGAAGGTGCATTTCTCAGTCATCTCATCGATTTGAGCCTTTGTAGGCTCAATGCCAAGGTCCTTGAGCGAGGTGGGCATGTCGATGCTCTTGAAGAACTCTTCGGCGGCCTCTATAGCTGCAAGGGCATCCTTGTTCGCATCGCCGGTCTGCTTGACTGCAAATACCTTCTCTCCAAACCTGGCAAACCGTTCGCTCTTGTTCCTGTAGACATATCTTGCCCAGGTGCCCCAGATCGCTGCGATGCCCGCCCCATGGGCAACATCAAACATACCCCCCAGCTCATGCTCCAACTGATGAGGAGCCCAATCCCCTCTGGAGCTGTTTCCAGCCCCTGTGAGGCCATTATGGGAGAGAGAGCTTGCCCACATGAGGTTGGCCCTTGCATCATAGTCTTCACTATTTTCTTTCAATACGAGGGCAAAGTGTACGACAGTCCTGAGCAGGCCCTCCGCTATCTCATCGGTGAGGTACATGGTGGGCCCATCCTGGAAGTACCTCTCGATGGTATGCATCATGATGTCCACCGCCCCGCTCATGCTCTGGTAGGTGGGCAGTGTGTAGGTAAGCAGGGGGTTGAGGATGGCAAACTTGGGCCGTGCATACTCAGAGTTCGCCCCTCGCTTCAGATCCCCATCCTCGTTGGTGATCACAGCTGAGTTGCTCATCTCGCTGCCAGCTGCAGCTATGGTCAGCACAGCCCCAATGGGCAGGCACCCGGTGACAGTTCTTTTCTGGTCGTAGAAGTCCCACACCTCACCTCCATGGTAGAGGCCGTATCCGATGGCTTTTGCCGAGTCGATCACCGATCCTCCGCCTACGGCAAGGATGAAGTCGACCCCCTCCTTCCTGCCAAGCTCTATGCCTTCATGCACCAGCGAGAGCCTTGGGTTGGGGACGACCCCTCCCAACAGGACATGGTCGACATTAGCCTCCTTGAGGGAGGCGACGATCCTGTCAAGCAGACCCGAGCGTTTTGCGCTGGCAGATCCGTAGTGCACCAGAACCTTCTTGCAGTTCTGCTCCTGTATGAGAGAGCCCACCTGGGTCTCGGCCCCTCTGCCGAACACCACTTTTGTAGGGGTATGGAATGTAAAGTCTGTTGTCATCTCTGTCCTCCGATTAATATCCGAAACTATCACCAACCAACAGGACCTTGATCCTCTTGGGAAATTTCTGGTGTGAAAATACTACATAGTTGGAACATATGGTATGCTCGCACGCCCCTGCACCAAGGGCCATCAGGTGGTCATCGCTAGAGGTCGGGTTGAGGCATTTGCCATGGGTGGCACAATGGGTGTCACAGCCAAGCCTTGCCGCATTTGTTGGGGCGGCCACCTGTTTTACCCTCACCACAGCTGCCTTGAGGTCAGGTACTATCTTGTCCCACGATACGATGAGGATGACCTGCTTGGGGCCATAGAGCATCGCTGCGACCCTGTTTGAGTTGCCATCCACACAGTACAGCTCCCCATGTTCGGTGACGGCGTTGGCGCTGGCGAAATAGGTATCCACTGTGAAGCTGTCCAGGAGGACTTGGGCGACGTCGCCTGGGGTGAGGCCCTTGGCATGTCGGTCAAGGAAGGTGTAGTCACCACAGCGCAGGAGGTTGAGCACCCCCGTCTCTGCAAGGCTTGCCGAGCCTCCTACGGCAATTTTCTCACCCGGCTTTAGCAGGGAACGTACTGCTGGAAGAACTCCATTCATAGATGGAATGAAGATGGCTTCCATGTTGTTCTTCTCAAGAGCCTTGATCGTCCTTTCAACTCGCAGTTCCTGGTTCTTTA
>CAZGOK010000048.1:0-11364 GCA_964527665.1 uncultured Sphaerochaeta sp. | reverse complement strand
GACACAAGGATTTTCAGTCCTTTGCTCTACCAACTGAGCTAAAGCGGCTTGACCTTCTCTTGTATACCCCAATTGGAGAATTCTTGTCAACACCTTTTAGCGTTTTTCGTGCTTTGAGTCGATAATCTTGCTCAATTAATGCAAGCTTCAGACCAATGCATTAGCCTAACTAGTCCCATCACAAAAGCCGGTATACAGCTTCCCCAGTGAGTACAAAAGAAAAGTGGTGATGGCATTGCCATAATCACCACTCTTGTTTGCAGTAGATACGACTCCCTTCATATGGTGCGATGCATGTACTATACTACATGAATATCAAAGGGAGGACACACGAGGCTTGCTGATGAAAAAGACTTCAGGTAAACCACTACTTTTGAAAATGCTCCGAATTGCCCCTCTTGTTCTAGTGGGGGCTCTCATCACCTGGTTTGTAGTGAAAAACGGCCCTTCAACCATCTCTGTCCTGGTGGAGCGTTCGGCCGACAAGCCGTGGATCACAGCCTTTGCATTCATGGCGCTCTTCCTGCTGAAATCAGTCTCATTTGGCCTGCCCTTTGCGCTTCTGTATATCGGGGTGGGAAGTGTCTACCCTCTTACATGGGCATTGCTGGTCAATATCGCAGGCATCGTGGTGAACATGCAGATACCCTATTTCCTTGGCCGGCATATGGGCGATGCGTATGTCCAACGGCTCCTGGCCAAATACCCAGCCCTTCAACGTTTCGAGTCCTTCAGCAAGCACTCCTCTCTGCTATTCTCCTTTACAACCAAGTTCATAGGCAAGATTCCCCATGAGATCACCAATGCCTTGCTAGGGGCACTGAAGATCCCATACCCCTCCTACATTATCGGCAGCATCTTGGGCTTGGCCCCGACCATGGTAGCCACCACTATAGTGGGAAACAACCTTACCGATCCAGGTTCCCCCATGTTCATCATTTCACTGGTGGCGATCATTGTGCTCATCGCAATCTCTTTTATTCTCTTCAAGAGATTTGATAAAACAAATCCTGAACAAACCTAAACCAAACAGATGGCCATCCCCTGCATAAGCAACGAGAATGCATATTGCCCTCGGCCCATCGTCTCATCGCATTTTCTTAATAATCTTGCTCAAAGGGGGGCCATCTGGTAGAGTCAAAACCAGATGAAAAGCAATGAAGGCGCGATGCTCACCCTACAAAACCTCAGCTTCGGCTTTGAAAAGAACAAACCAATCCTTTCTGACATCTCACTGACTGTCGAGAGAGGTTCCTTCACCCTCATAACAGGACCCAACGGATCGGGAAAAAGCATCCTGCTCAAATTGATCAAAGGCCTGCTCAAGCCAACGGGGGGAACCATACTGCTCGAGGACTTGGATGTGACGGGTCAAAGCAAAAAACGCCTCAGGGCGATCGGGCTGGTCTTCCAGGATGCCGAGACGCAGATAGTCGGTCAGACTGTGGAGCGTGACATCCTCTTTGGCCTGGAGAACCTCGGTCTCCCTCTCGCCGAGCAACAGGAGCGCTTGGACGGGATTGTCCAGCTGCTGGACCTGAAGGAGCAACTCTCACAACGCCCGAGGACCCTCAGCGGAGGGGAAAAAAGGCGCCTCTCCATAGCAGGGGTGCTGGTCATGAAGCCCAAGCTTCTGATCATGGACGAGCCCTTTGCCAACCTTGACTACCCTTCAGTGGTGCAGGTTTTGAAAACACTGCTGCAGCTCAAGGGTGAAGGCCATACCATCATCCTGGTCAGCCATGAGGTGGAGAAGATCCTTGCCTCTGCTGATGATGTCATCATCCTCAGCAGAGGCAAGGTAGTAGCCCAAGGCCCTCCAGGCTCTGTACGGTCGCTCTTTGCCGAGCATGGGGTGTATGTACCCCTCGATACCCCCCTAGAGGAACTTACATGGCTGAAGCCCTGATCTTCCACTACAGACAACAAAGGGCCTTCCTCAACCGGTGCAACCCCCTTACCAAGCTGGCTTGCATCCTTGCCATACTCATCCCCCTGGCCAAGGCATCCTTTACTGTGACAGTGCTGCTTCTCCTCTCCCTAGTCCTGCTTGGGGCAACCCAACGCCTGCCGATCCGTCGCTATGGCAAGGAGCTTCGGTTCTTCTTTGTCATGACAGTCCTGATAGGCATCACCGAATACGCTGCAACGGGATTGTTGCTCCCCTCCTTCACCGCCTGCCTCAGGTTCCTGACCATCATACTCAGCGGCATGCTGCTCTCCGACTCCACTGCCCCAGACGACCTGGCACGGTCGCTAGGCAGTGTCCTGGACAGGATCCCCTTCATCGACGGATGGAGCGTCGCCAGTTCCATCGAGCTCACGCTCTCCATGATCCCGCTCATCTTCGATGTCACCGAGGAGGTGACCACCGCAAGAAAAGCCAGGATGGAAGGCAATCGGCACCCTATCAGGAACATCAGATCGGTTGCGGCAAGTATCTTCTCATTGCTCCTCGATCGTTCGGAGGAGCTCACCTGGGCCCTGGAGGCCCGTCTTTTCGACCCTAGCCGTCCAAGGAGGACCCTTCCCTACACCAAGAGCGACCTCACCCTGGTGGTAGTGGTCGCCCTGGGTCTGGTCATCCTGTTCATCGCTCTTCCCACTTTCCCCTCACTGTTTTAACTGGATTATGTACAGACATCTGTTCCCTTGATATTTTCTAATACACAGGAGAGAGCATGCAAACCAAAAAGGAAGTTCGGGCCTCACTCAAACACCAAGCCAGACAGGCTCCTCCCCACTTTTTTGTTCTGGAGGACAAGGCAAGTGTAGAGATTTTATTGAAACACCCCGCCTATACAGGGTGCACCACCCTCTTTGGCTTCTCACCCCTTTCTGATGAGGTGGATGTCACTTGTGTGCTTGAGGATGCCCTCAAACACAAAAGGCTTGCCCTACCCCGTTGCACGGGAGGGAGCTTGGAGTTCATCTTAGTTGAAAAGGGTTGGAGAGACGGACTGCAGGCTTCATCGCTTGGGGTGCTTGAGCCTCCCAGGGGAGAGGTGGCCATCCCGGACGAACATTCCCTCATCCTTGTGCCGGCGATGGCGTATACCACGCGTGGGGTGCGCCTGGGACGGGGCAAGGGGTACTACGACAGGTACCTTGGCCAATTCCCCACCATACCTACGATGGGCATATGCAGAAGCTACCAGCTACTGACTTGTATTCCGACAGAGGATTGGGATATGCAAGTTACAAAGGTATTGTGCAGCGGGATAGTATATGCAACACAACATGCATCACAGGAAGACTAGAATTCTACGGTGGTCAACTGATCTGATTCTTTCCAAACCAGACAAAATCCTGATTTTCCATCATGGTGAAGAACTTATGGCAAAGGTCATCAACCTGGCGATCCTTGAGGGAGAGCAGATGACTTCTCATCGTCTCGCTGCGCACACTGCGTAAAATGGCACTCAAGGAGCGCAAGTACTCCAACTGGATGGCAGGAGAGCTGGCTATGACAAAGAGCAGATGGACAGGCTGTCCATCCTCAGAGCCAAACTCGACCCCTTCGCTACTGATGCCCAAAGCGATGCGCACCTCGTCAATGCCCTGGATCTTCCCATGGGCTATAGCGACCCCATGACCAATTCCAGTGCTTTGGATGCGTTCACGCCTAAGCACGCCTCGTTTGAAGCGCTGCACATCAGGTAAGGTTTGAAATATTGAGCAAGTATCTATCACTTCCAGAAGCGCCTTTGTCTTGTCGGTCGCTTGGATCTGACAGATTACCGATCGGCAATCATTGAGTATATCCACATACCCACTATACACAATGGAAAGAACAGTTTCAAGGTAGGGTATCTCCAGGTCCCTAGAGATACCCATCAATCAAATTGTTATTTAGTCAACAAATACTCGTTCATCGCCTTCGCTGCCTTGCGACCCTGGCCCATAGCCAAAATAACTGTAGCTGCACCAAGGACGATATCACCGCCTGCATAGACCCCCTTGAGGGTTGTCTCACAGGTCTCCTCATTGATCAGGAAGTTGCCCCTGCGGTCAACCTCGATCCCATCGGTGGTCGCCTTGATGAGAGGATTGCTGGCGTTGCCGATGGCGATGATGACAGTATCACAGTCAAACGTCTTTTCGCTTCCAGCAATCTCGATGGGGGAGCGGCGTCCGGAGGCATCAGGCTCGCCGAGTTCGCACTCGATGAGCTCAACCCCATTGACCCTTCCCTTCTCGTTTGCCGTGATCTCCAAAGGTGAGTGCAGGTACAGGAACTTGACCCCCTCCTCCTTGGCATGGCCGACCTCTTCCCTACGGGCGGGCATCTCAAGGTCGGTACGGCGGTAGATGATGGTAACCTCATCGGCACCAAGCCTCTTGGCAGTACGGGCAGCATCCATGGCGACGTTCCCTCCACCAAAGACAACAACGCGCTTGGAGTCGAACAGGGGGGTAAGGGCCTCACCAACAGCATAGGCCTTCATCAGGTTGCTGCGCGTAAGGTACTCATTTGCTGAAAACACCCCGACATAGTTCTCCCCTGGAATACCCATAAACTTGGGAAGCCCGGCACCGGAGCCTACAAAGACCGCATCAAAGCCATCCTTGCCCATCATGTCGCTGATCTTGCGTGTCTTTCCGACCAGATAGTTGCGCCTGATGGTGACACCCATATCCTTGAGGTTCTGCAACTCATGCTGCACAATCTTCTTGGGAAGACGGAACTCAGGAATGCCATAGACCAGGACACCTCCTGCCTTGTGCAGTGCCTCGAACATCACCACGGTGTGCCCTTCGCGGCGCAGGTCCATGGCAGCTGAGATGCCTGCAGGACCGCTGCCTACGACAGCCACCTTCTTGCCGGTCTCAGGGGCAACAGTTGGCATCGTCTCACATTTGTTCTCCCTGCCATAGTCGGAGACATAGCGCTCGATCCTGCCGATGGATACGGACTGCTCCACATCCTTGAGGACCTTGCCGACGGTGCAATACAGCTGGCACTGGCTCTCCTGGGGACAGACACGACCGCAGATGGAAGGCAGGGAGCTGCTCTCCTTGATGATGGACAGAGCCTTGGCGTGTTCGCCCTTGGCCGCCTCAGCGATAAAAGCAGGAATATCAATTCCCACCGGACAGCCCTTGATACAGGGCTTGTTCTTGCACTGCAGGCAGCGCAGGGCCTCGGCCCTGACCTGGTTTTCGGTATACCCGATGGCCACTTCCTGCATATTGGTAATGCGTACCTTGGGGTCCTGGGCAGGCATCTCCTGCAAAGGGATCTGGGCCCTCTCCTTGGGAGAAATATCCTTGCCTTCATACTGCACTAAAACAGCGTGGGCTTTCTTATCTAGTTCTTCAAGTGAAACATGCATGGTTTACGCATCTCCTTCTTTGATGTCCAGGCCAATGTGGCAGCGGTGGTGGGCCTCTTCTTCCTGGGGCTTGTAGGTACCAAGACGCAACAGCAGGTTATCCCAGTCGACCAGGTGACCATCGAACTCAGGCCCGTCTACACAGGCAAACTTGGTCTTCCCATCGATGTTGACCCTGCATCCCCCACACATACCGGTGCCATCGATCATGATGGTGTTCAAGGAGACTATGGTGTGGATGCCAAAGGGCTTAGTGGTCAGGGCAGCGAACTTCATCATGATGGGAGGCCCGATGATCACTACACAATCAGGTTTCCAGGTCTCACACAACTCCTTCAGGGGAACGGTGACCAGGGCCTTGCGTCCATAGGAGCCGTCATCAGTTACGACAATAACTTCATCAGCGGTAGCCTTCATCTCATCTTCCATGATCAAGAGGCTCTCGTTTCTGGCGCCCATGATGACCTTCACTTCGTTTCCGGCCTGTTTCATCCCCTGCACTATGGGAAAAAGGGGTGCTACGCCGATACCGCCCCCTACACAGACTACCTTGCCGTACTTTTTGATATCAGTGGGCTTTCCCAGCGGTCCAAGCAAATTCTCTATCTTGTCGCCTACCTCAAGCATTGCAAGATTGTGCGTGGTCTCACCGACAGCCTGGAAAATAAGGGTAATGGAGCCCTCCTTGACATCAGCATCAGCGATGGTAAGAGGGATTCTCTCACCAAAGTCCCCACCCATTTGCAAGATGATAAACTGTCCCGGGCTTCTCGCCTCAGCTATTTCAGGAGCATGGATGCTCATCCTGAACACTTCCTGGGAGAGCCTCTGCTTTGATAGAATCTTATTCATGCGTAACTCCTCGGTCAAATCTTTGCATATCTAGTGCGTATCATAGCCGAAAAGGGCAAGGTTGGAAACCTTCGCTTCTGTTTTGCAGGACGAGAATCGGACCATCTTGACAAATTATCGTTTCCCCTGCCAGAAAACAGATGGAGAAGGAAGAACACCGAGAAAAAGGAGAGCTCAAAGCTCTTGTCCAAGGAGGTATCTCTAGGGCAAACTGGAGAGGGAGGAAAAGCATGATCAGAAAATATAGTGAGATGCAGACAACAGTCAAGGAGAAGATGCGCGGGGGTACAGGTTCGGTATCCCTCACGGCCCTAGCCGAGGAGGGCAGTATCAAACACTGCCGCCTGTTCAGTGAGATAGTGCTGAAGAAAGGCAGTTCCATCGGGACTCACGACCATGTGAACGAGACTGAGTACTACTGGATTACCGAAGGGGAAGGCATCGTCACCGAGTCCGATGGCGAAAAGAGAGTAACCAAAGGGGACCTTGTAGTGACCGGAGGTGGAGCAAGCCATGCCATCCGCAACGAACAGGACACACCCTTGAAGTTCGCTGCCATCATCATCCTTGATTGATAGCAAAACAAGAAAAGAACAATCACAAGAAATCTGTAAGCTAAGCCTGTACACAAAGGCAGCCTGGAACTTCCAGGCTGCCTTTGTATGCAAGGTAAATATATTGTTATTCATCGAACCTAGTGAGATTCCTAGGTTCGACTACACTACGAAACAATAGCCTCAATTGCTCTTGATCTTCACTTCAATGCTCTTAGGGGCAACCTCCGCCTTCTTGGGCAGCGTGATGGTAAGAACCCCGTCAGAGAACTCCCCTTCTATGGAGCTCTCATCAATATCCTCTGGCAGGCTGAAAGAACGCTCAAATGCGCGGTAGTAGCGCTCACGGACCAAGGACTTCTTCTGCTTGTCCTCTTCAGGATTGCTCTGCTTGACAGAACTGAGCTTGAGCACGTGCTTGTCCACATTGACAGTCACCTCATCCTGGCTGTAGCCGGCAAGTTCAGCCTCGATCATATAGGCCTTGTCGGTCTCACTGACATCAACGGGGGGAATCTTGTTGGATGTGCCCCAGTCCGACCAGAGGTCGTTGAAGAGGGAGTGGTAATTATCTACGGGCTTGTTGCGGTTGTACGTGACGTAATATTTCATGATGACACCTCCATGTGTGCTATATATTGTTGTAGGCCTTCTTGGCTTGTACAAACATATATGCACAGAGCGTGCCAACTTTTCCAGAAAAACATTATCATACTAGGAAGATGGATATTATACGGGAGATTACTGTTTTCATGGTAAATTTTTACAAAAAATCCTGTGTATAATTCTTACCTTCTCATATATGGTTACAAAAAGGCATGTTTTTGCCTTTCAAGCGTCCAGAATGACACTCTTTTACAACAGTCCTACTCTTGTGAGTCATTTTGACTCAAAAGAGTTGCATGGGTGGAATATCAAGGGTAAAACTGTCCCCATGGCACGTAAAATTGGAGTATGGATAATCTTCTTTGGTTAAACTTGCATAGCACTAGTCAGAGCCAGCCCTCCTTGTAAGGAAGGCTGGCTCTGCCCTTATTGCTGCTTTTCAGATTGTTCGGCAGGTATTTCTTGTACGAATTTCGTATCTGAACCTCATACGCGGCCTTGCTAGTGCAGCACTGAACCCTACAGCGTAATGACCTGGTAGCCCTTTTCCGTATAGGAGAGGAAGGAGGGGTGGTTGCTCATATCCCCGCCAACAGGCAAGCCAGACTGTTCGTTGTACTCAAGCACCCCAAGGGTTGCCGAACAAGCCCTGCAGACGCAGTCGATGAGAGAGAGGTCGACCACCTTCTTGAAGAGGGGGTTCTTTGATTCGGTCATTTTCTTGACCAACGTAACAGCCTCACCTTCCAGCACAATCTTCACATCCTTGCCCTTGGAGTGCATATCCAACGCGTTGAGAAGCACGTGCACAAAGCAGACGGGGTTTCCTTGAAATGCAAAAATAACAAACTTATCCATTTGGTTTCCTTCCTTTTACTCACGAGATTTACAAAACAGTATACCACATACAAGAGGGAGCTGTTTCGAAACCCATACTACCTCATTTCCGGTTCTTATTGCTGTATCAATGATGAAAGAGCCTGACCCCGTTTGCTACCATCACCATCCCATACTCGTTACAAGCTTCGATGACCAGGTCATCCCTAACAGAACCACCGCTTTGGACGATATACTGCACACCACTGCGCTTTGCCCTGTCAATGTTGTCCCTGAAGGGGAAGAAGGCATCGCTAGCAAGAGAAACCCCTCCAATGGTCTTCAGGTATTCCCTTTTCTCCTCTAGGGTAAATCTTTTCGGACACTCGGTAAAGAACGCCCTCCACGCCTCCGCTTCAAACAAGGAAGTCTCAGGATCATCAGCGAGATACTGCTCGATGGCATTGTCCTTGGCATTGCGGCTCAGTCTTGGCAAGAAGGGCAGTGAAAGCACTTTTTCACTCTGCCTCAGATGCCACAGGTCAGCCTTACCCCCTGCCAGGCGGGTGCAGTGGATGCGGGACTGCTGGCCTGCCCCCACTCCGATGGTCTGCCCGTTTTTTGCATAACAGACCGAATTGGACTGGGTATACTTGAGGGCATTGAGAGCTACAATGAGGTCAATAACAGTAGGGTCAGGTAAGCTTTTTAGCTCTGTTACGATGGGCGTAAGCACACTCTCGTCGAGCACTATGGTATTTCTCCCCTGCTCAAAGGTGATGCCAAAGACACTCCTGCTCTCCTGTTCAGGAGGGATATAGGAAGCATCAACCTGAAGCACTGTGTACGTTCCGTTGCGCTTGGCCTTCAGCAGGGCCAGGGCCTCATCGGTATAACCCGGAGCAATGACGCCGTCACTTACCTCTGCCTTGATGCACTGGGCCGTGCTGAGGTCACACACCCGGCTGAGGCTGACGAAGTCCCCAAAGGAAGACATGCGGTCCGCTCCGCGAGCGCGGGTATAGGCGGTGGCGAGGGGGGAAAGAACCCTGTCCTTTGGGACAAAGTACATCGACCGCTCAGCATCGCTTAAGGGAAGACCCACCGCAGCCCCTGCTGGGCTGACATGCTTGAAGGAGGTGGCTGCAGGCAAAGTGAGGGCCTGGTCCAAGGAGAGGACAAGCTGCCAGCCATTGAGTGCATCGAGTAAGTTGATGTACCCCGGCTTGCCATTGAGGATGGTTATCGGCAGCTCTCCTGATTCCGTATATATCCTAGAGGGTTTCTGATTGGGGTTGCACCCATACTTGAGTTCCATGCTTACCTCGTGTGCTTGTTGTAGAGTCTCTCTTCAAGTTTTCCATCGACAAGGTCAATATAGCGCACATAGAGCGCGATACGGTTGTCCTTGTCCAGAGCCTTCCATACCCCTAGTGAGAATGTGTCAATATCCTCGCCAATGGTCACCTCCCTAGGACTCCCGCTAAAGGAGGGAAGAGGATCGCCGTCTCCTTTGTAGGTATGGATTAGCTGCCCACCGCCAAAGGTGGGGTCATTGTACCTGAAGAATCTCCTCTTACATCGCCCTTCACTTCGCTTGAGGATAGAAAGCGTGTAGGTAAAGGGGCTCTTCAAGGATACAAGGGCGCTGATGCGGGCAGTGTAGTAAGGCTCATCGGGTTCATAGCTACAGCTTTTCAGAGCCTGTTCGAACGTTTTCCCATCCTTGAGGTAGGAGTGGATGACTTTGCCATGGTCCCCATTGCTTATGATAAGCGAATCGGCATACTGTTCTACGGCGGTATAATGAATAAGGGAAGGGTCCTTGACCTTGGAAAGATCAAAAGCCTCAGCTTTGAGGCTCCCCTTTTCAAGTGCCAGCACTCGGTTACGGCTGTTTTCACTACGACCCATGATGAAATACGCAACGACTGCCCTTCCCTGGGGAGAACGACCCACTATGATCCCACGACCTGGATAGGTCTTTTCACCTAGCAGCTCTTCAATTTCCATGCAAAACCTCCAAAAATATAGTTATCTGCTTCTTTCCAATACCTGTACGGTCAGACGCACTGCATCATCGATGCAGAGGTCACACGAGCGAAGCACCTCTCCTGTCTCCAAGCCTCTGAGGTCTTTGCAGACCAGGCTCCTGTTCTCCCGGAGAAAAGCTGTGACGATAGGCTCGACCAGGGCATAGGTTGCAACCTTTGTCCCTGAGGCGACATCGCCCTTGCTCGACAGGAGCGAAGCGATGGCAACCGCTCCGCTTATAGCCCCACAAGTGGCTTCTTTACCACCCATGCCGCCGCCGAATCCTTCCATGATGGCAAACAGTGTCTTCTCGTCCACCTCCACCAGGTCCAGGAATGCACAGGCTACCGCCTGGGCACAGTTGTATCCCTTATCGTGCAAGGCCCTTGCCCTCTGTACGTACTGCTGTTCAGTATACATATGCTCTCCCGCCTCCTATGCTTCCCTGCCGGTTTTCTGCAGGTAGTAGTGGTAATCCCCTTCAAACACTTGCATCTGCCCATGATCGATCTCAAACACCCTGTTGGCAAGATGCCTGAGGAAGTAGCGGTCGTGGCTTACGATGATGATGGTACCTTCAAACCGGGTGAGGGCATCAAGGAGCACCTCACGGCTTTGGATATCCAGATGATTTGTCGGCTCGTCCAAGATAAGGAAGTTAACCGGAAGGGCGAGCATGCAGGCAAGCATCACCCGGCTCTTCTCCCCTCCGCTAAGCACCCCCACCTTCTTGTCGGCATCGGAGCCTGAGAACTGGAACGAGCCCAACAGGCTTTTGATGCTTCCAATCGTTGCCAAGGGTGTCCTTTCTGAAACTTCTTCAAAAATGGTCCTCTCAGGGTCCAGCACATCGGATGAGTACTGGCTGAAGTAGCCAAGGTTCACACTCGCTCCGAGGGTTACCTCCCCGCTTGTGCTTTCAGTCAGCCCTGCAATTACCTTCAACAGCGTGGACTTACCAGCCCCGTTGATTCCGGTAAGGGCAATGCGGTTTCCCCGCATCACCGATCCTGTAAGGCCGCTGAAGACCGGGTGCTCTTCACCATTGGCCTTCTTCCAGCTCTTTGCAAGGTCCTTCATCATAACCACCTGGTCTCCGCTACGTGGGCTTGGGGAGAACTCCACCTGCATGATCTTCGCTTCGGAGGGGAGCGTAATGCGGTCGA
>CAZGOK010000047.1:172-11463 GCA_964527665.1 uncultured Sphaerochaeta sp. | reverse complement strand
AAAGCTGCCAGGAAAACAACTGCTTATTATGGACAGCTGCTATTGCGGCTCCTTTGTTGAGGACAGCGGATCGTCTGTCTCCCTAATTGAAAAAGAGCAGTTCCTCGATGAAGCCTTTTCTACCTACTTCTCTTCAGAGCGGTACTCCCCCACCCTGTTTGTCATGGCTGCTACAACTGCGTCCAACACCAGCAAGGAGCCGGTCTCCTCATCACATATCCATGGGCACTTCACCAAGGCAGTGCTGGATGGCCTTGGGTGGGATTGTAGGACACATAGCTTACAAGCGAGCACCCCGGCCATGAAAAAGGGAGTCCTTACAACAGACTCCCTCTATGCATATGTTCTTGAGAATCAAGACTTCCCCCTTGCAGGGACAAATCCAAAAAGATATCAGCACCCCACCATCAGTGGAGGGGCATATACGCTACGCCTCTTCTAGGAGATGAACTGCCCGTCACGAATAAGCTCAATCTCATCGCGGATTACTGCAGCGCGTTCGAAGGCAAGGTCCTTCGCCGCCTTGAGCATCTCCTTCTCCAAGGCCTTCACATACTTCTTGCGGTCAGATGCACTGAGCAGGTTGTACCCACCCTTGAGGATCGCTAGGTCCTGCTTCTGATTCTGCTTGGTATCTTCCTTCTCCCGTTCCAGGATATCCTGCACTGCCTTGATGATGGTGGTAGGCGTGATGCCGTGCTCCTTGTTGTAGGCGAGCTGGATCTCCCTTCTGCGATCAGTCTCATTGATGGCGATCTCCATGGCTGTGCTCATCTTGTCGGCATACATGATGACACGCCCCTCGCTGTTACGCGCCGCTCGTCCGATGATCTGGACCAGGGAGGTTGCCGAGCGCAGGAACCCTATCTTATCAGCATCAAGGATGCCGATAAGGGAGACTTCAGGCAGGTCCAGCCCCTCTCTGAGCAGGTTGATGCCCACCAGCACGTCAAAGACGCCCAGGCGTAGGTCCCTAAGCAGCTCTACCCGCTCAAAGGTCTCGATCTCAGAGTGCAGATAGCGCACCTTCAGCCCAAGGGAGGCAAAGTAGTCGGTGAGGTCCTCACTCATACGCTTGGTGAGGGTCGTCACCAGCACCCGCTGTTTCTTCGCTATGGTCTTGCGGATCTCAGAGTAGAGGTCCTCCATCTGCCCCTCTGATGAACGCACCTCTATTACCGGGTCAAGCAAGCCTGTGGGGCGTATCACCTGCTCCACTATCTGGGTACTCTCGCTCATCTCCACCTTTCCCGGTGTCGCCGACACAAAGACCCTCTGCTTTACCACGGTGGCGAACTCAGTTGCCTTAAGGGGCCTGTTGTCCAGGGCCGAGGGCAAGCGGAAGCCGTAGTTTACCAGGTTCAGCTTTCTAGACCGGTCCCCTTCATACATCGCCCCGACCTGCGGCAGCGTCACGTGGGACTCGTCGATGAAGGTGACAAAATCAGGGGGGAAGTAGTCCAACAAGACAGCAGGACGCTCGCCTGCCTTCCTGTCGGAGAGGGGGCGAGAGTAGTTCTCAATGCCGGAGCAGTACCCTATCTCCTGAAGCATCTCCAGGTCGTACTCCACCCGTGTCCTGATGCGCTCTGCCTCCAGGGGGCGACCGGAGCTGTTGAAGAACTCCACCTGGTCCTCCATCTCGCTGCGAATCTTCTCGATGGCCGCCTTCACCTGCTCAGGGGGCATGACAAAGTTCTTTGCAGGATAGAGTGTGTAGGAGGGAACCACCTCCTGCTTCTCCCCTGAAACAGGGTCGAACCACTGGATGGATGCTATCGTATCCCAATCGACTGAGATCCTAACTGCATTCTCCAGATAGGAGGGGCATATCTCTATGATGTCACCACGGACGCGGAAGGCTCCCCGCTTGAGGATGGCATCGTTGCGCTCGTACTGCATGCGCACCAACTGGTCCAGCACATCGTGGTGGTGAAAAGGTTCTCCAGCGGTGAAGGTCTGCACCATATCCCTGACAGAGACCGGGTTTGCCAGGCCAAAGATACAGGAGACGGTGGCCACGACGATGACGTCGCGCCTCTCCATCAGGGAGAAGGAGGCAGAGAGGCGCAGGCGGTCTATCTCCTGGTTGATGTCGGCATCTTTTTCGATATAGAGGTCCCGTCCGGGCACATACGCTTCAGGCTGGTAGTAGTCATAGGTCGAGACAAAGTACTCCACCGCATTGTCCGGAAAAAAGGACTTGAACTCCCTGAACAGCTGGGCAGAGAGGGTCTTGTTGTGCGAGAGGACCAAGGTAGGGCGCTGGATGCGCTCGATGATCTTGGCCATCGTGTAGGTCTTGCCGCTGCCGGTCACCCCCTTGAGGGTCTGGAACTTGGCCCCGTCCTGCAACCCTTGTGCCAACTTCTCAATGGCCTGGGCCTGGTCCCCTGCCGGTTCATACTCGGCATACACCTTGAAGGGCTTCTGCTCGTACATGACAGTGCCATGTATATTTTCTATGGGCTCTCCGCCCCATCGTTCGTCTACTCGTATATCTTCCATCATTTACCTTACCAAAGCACTCACATGCTGTGCACTCCGTTCTATCAGAGGCACCTCGATTGTCCGGCTCTCGCCTTTGCGGTTGACCGTCACCTTGACCTTGTCTCCGCTGCGGGCATGCAGTAGGGCCAGGTACAGATCATTGAGGTCATCGACCTCATCCTTGTCGATGGCGGTGATGACATCCCCACCGAGGTAGATCACACTCGTCCCGTACTGGACCATCTGCGTGCCACCTTTGAGGCCAGCCTTCTCCGCAAGCCCTCCGGCAACCACCTGGCTGACAAGCACCCCCTTGTCCACTGAGAGCTTGCCATAGGAGACCAGCTGCGGGGTAAGCTGTACAGCGGCGATGTCGAACCACCCCCTGCTTACCTTGCCGAACTTGATGAGGTCGCCGATGATCGCAACTGCGGTGTCTATGGGGATGGCAAAGTTGATGCCCTGTGAATTGCCGTTGGTGGAGTAGATCGACGAGTTGATGCCAATCACCTCCGCCTTGCTGTTCAGCAGCGGACCGCCGCTGTTGCCCGGGTTTATGGAGGCATCGGTCTGGATAGCATTCATGATGATCTTACCCTCGCTGGTACGCACCGGACGGTTCAGTCCGCTGACCACCCCGACGGTCATCGTGCGGTCATAGCCGAAGGGGTTCCCTATGGCGATGACCTTCTGCCCTATCTTGAGGTCACTGCTGGTACCAAGTGTAATGGGGTTGAGGACACTCTCCTTCTCCACCCGTATCTGGATGACCGCAAGGTCATCCTCACTGTCCACTCCGATGAGCTTGGCAGGATAGGACTGTTCGTTGTAGAGCGTCACCTTCAAGCTCGTTGCCTTCTCCACCACATGTGCATTGGTCAGGATGTAGCCATCGAGGGAGAGGATGATGCCGCTTCCTGTGCCCTGGGCAGGCAGGACCTCCATAAAGGCATTCACCGGGGCATCGACGGTAGTGGTGATGTGAACCACACTGCGGTTGGCCTTCTCATAGACGGTGATGTTCTGCATCTCAGAGGCGCTGTAGCGCCAGCTCTGGGGGCCATCCTCAAAGAGGATGAGTCCCTCATCACCATAGAAGATGTCCGACACGGGAATGCCCGAAAGGGAGAGCAACGCACGCTCGCCCTGGTCATCGACTATGGTGCGCAAGACCTTCTGCAGATGCTTCCTTTCCTGGTCCGACTGTATTGCATGAGTCCATTTCCAGAGCACCATCGCCGTAAGTATGATGCCTATGGCAACCAAAGTGGCGATGATGGTCTGGATGACTCTTCTTTTTGTTTCCTTGAGCATGGCTTAAGTGTACTGCCTATTACCGCCAAGAGGCAATAACTACAAAGAAGCTAGGATTTGCTCAACCTCTTCCAAGGTCGGAGGGTCGCACCCCTTGCGCGAACAGTTGATGGAGGCCGCCACGTTGGCGAAACGCATAGCCTGGGCGATGGTCGCCTTGGAGAGATGCTCCAGGTGGGGCTCCTGACCATCAGAACCGAAGAAGCCTCCCCTATGCAGGAAGGAGAGGATGGCACCACTGAAGGTATCACCCGCCCCTACCGTGTCTACGACAGGCAGGTCCACTATAGGCGAGTCGACGGTAAATTTCTCAGGGCTGTACCAGGTGCTGCCCTTCTTGCCCTTGGTCAGGATGATGTGCGAGCCGCTCTCCTTGCTGAGCTTCTTGGCAGCCTCGCCCATCTCCAGCTCGGGATAGAGCAGCAACAGGTCGTCATCGCTGAGCTTGATGATATCTGCAAGCTGGATGGCAAGTTCAAGGCGCTTGCGATAAGCACCAAAGTCCTCGATGACCGTGGGCCTCACATTGGGGTCAAGGAACACAACAGGGGTGGGCTTGTACATGTCCACTGCCGCCAGTATGGCATCACATCCGGGCTCGACCACCAGTGATACCGAACCAATGTGCAGGGCCTTGATGTCCGAGTGCTCGCCCAAGGCGGTGAGCAGCTCATCCCTTCCCACCGAAGTGGGGGCGGTATTCTTGCTGTAGAAGGCGTAGCTCGCCTTGCCCTCCTCATCGAGAGCGAGAAATCCTATCATTGAAGGCAGGGGGCTTGAGCAGAGGTCGGGATCGAACAGGACATGGTTGTCCACCATATGCTCCAGGATTCTCTCTCCAAACATATCAGAGGAGTTCTTGCCAAGGAAACCCACAGGACACCCGAGCCTTGCTGCAGCAGTCGCCGCATTGAGACCGCACCCCCCTACATGGGATGCGAAATTAACCGAAGAACCCTCTTTTCCCTTGCCGATAAAATCTATTAGGGCCTCCCCTATTACTCCAATCATTGCACTCTCCTACAAATATCGTTTTTTTGGTTGTCCGATGACACCTGCGTATACCTCTACATGCTCTTTTGCACTGCTCATCATTATCTTGGGAAGAAGCACCTCTTCGATCTGGAAGAACCCCACATCGCTGGACATCTCGACATCGATGAGGATGGGATGCTCAACCCCCCGCTCGATGGTCACCTTCTCAATGGAGTTCGCCGAGTACTTGTGGATATCCCCTGTCTTGGGGGCGGTGGTGATGCTCATGGGAATTCGCGCACGCCCCTTCTCCATATCACATCCGTCGGCAACCAGGAGAAGACCTGCCTCAACGCTAAAGACCTTGCGCGAAGCCATGTGCCCCATGACCCCTTCGGTAGCGACACTCATGATCGCAATACGCCTGGCCAACTCATCTGGCAACAGGACCTTGAGGATCCTGTCCATGATGGGACGCGCTATGATCAGGCCGGTAAGCTCGTGTTCGGTGCGTGAGACGCTCATGCCAAGGTCGTGGACAAAGGATGCGAGCAGGAGGGCGCACAGGCTGTCCTCATAGGTTCCTGAGTTCTCCAGGACCAAGGAGGTGGCGACATCTGCATCCCTGAGAAAGGAGAGCATCTTCACCCCGTTGTAGGCTACCTGACGCATGTGCACCGGGCCATGGTCATTGTAGTTCATCCGCTTGATCGAGACGGTGTTCGCATACTCCTGCAGCGCCTCAATCTCCTCATCGGCGAGCAAAAGCTCTGTCAGGTGATAACTGACCGACCCTTTTTCCAAGAGCCCGAGCAATTTTCTGCTTACTGTTGTTTCTTTGGGTGATTTCATACCCACAGGATACAACATGTTCTTACCAAGCGAAAGGGCATGTGGATAAAAGAAGCCATCTACCCTATACTTGGTGCATGAAAAAAGTGACCATGAAAGATTTCAAGTGGCTGGGAAAGCCACAGATATGGCAGAAGACCTATAAGGATCTCACCCTCACCGTCGAAGGCAAACTTTGCCTGCCTGCCGGACCGCTGCTGCTCGCAGTAAGCGATGAGGATTTTATCCTCTCCCTAGATATCACAACAGCCCCACAAGGGGGCTTCTGTGGCCTCTGCCTCTACCATACCGAGCACACCTATATCGGGGTGGGCAGGTCCGAGACGGAGATCCTGGTCGAGAGCTCAGGGCCCCACTCCAGGACAACGAGCACAGTCGCGCTGCCCACTGCCCAAGAGAGCATACAGTGGCACCTTGAGCGGATAGGAACAGAGGTGCGCATAGGGTACACCGATGACATTGATGGGCAGAGGCAATGGGTCTGCTCGACCACCATGGCAGGCATGCAGGGCGCCATCAGTTTCGGACCGTTCTTTTCCAACCATGCAAACACACCCTTTGAAGCATGTGTGCACACCATTCACTATGCAAAAAGAGATGAGCAGACACTCGTACAACCCCCATTGATATGATACGATTGTCCATCTTCACATCACACCCCTTTGAAAGGGTACAAGGAAGGAGTCCCCATGCTAGAACAAGATGACCTGGAGGTCAAAGAGAAGGTATCGCTCAATTTTCTGGAGCGTATCATAGAGGACGACCTCGCCAACGGGCGAGTTCCCGACAATACCATTGTCACCCGATTCCCACCCGAGCCGAATGGCTACCTGCACATCGGGCACATCAAGGCCATCTGCATCAACTTTGGCCTCGCTGACAAGTATGGAGGAAGGTGCAACCTCCGCCTTGACGACACCAACCCGGAAAAGGAAGAGCAGGAGTATATCGATGCCATCAAGGAAGACCTCAGATGGCTGGGCTTTGACTGGGGCAAGCATGAGTACTACGCCTCTGACTACTATCAGAACCTCTATGAGATAGCAGTGCGCCTGATCGAGGAGGGCAAGGCCTTTGTCGACAGCCTCACAGCTGAGGAGATGAAGGAGTACCGCGGCACCCTGACGACGGCGGGGACGAACAGCCCGTACAGGGAGCGCAGCATCGAGGAGAACCTCCGTCTGTTTGAGGAGATGCGCCAAGGCAAGCATGCCGAAGGGACCCATATCCTCAGGGCCAAGATCGACATGGCCAGCCCCAATATCAACATGCGCGACCCCGCCCTCTATCGCATCAAGTTCGCCCATCATCTAAGGACAGGGGACACGTGGTGCATCTATCCGATGTATGACTTCACCCATCCCATCAGCGATGCCCTTGAAGGGATCACGCACTCGCTGTGCACCCTTGAGTTTGAGGACCACCGCCCCGCCTATGACTGGGCAACCGCTATTGACGGCATCGATCACGCCCCTCGCCAGTATGAGTTCGCCCGCCTGAACATCAATTACCTGGTCATGAGCAAGAGAAGGCTTCTCAATCTGGTACAGAGGGGGATAGTCACCGGATGGGATGACCCTCGGATGCCTACCATCAGCGGAATCCGCAGACGTGGCTATTCACCTGAATCCATGAAGGATTTTGTCAACCGTGTAGGCGTTGCCAAAGCTGAAGGGGTGGTCGACTACTCGCTGATGGAGTTCTGTGTCCGTGAGGATCTGAACAAGCGTGCCGAACGCCTTATGGTGGTCCTCGACCCCATCAAGGTGGTCATAGACAACTACCCTGAGGGAAAGATCGAATACTTTGAGGCTGTGGACAATCCTGAAGACCCCAATTCTGCAACCCACCAGATTCCTTTCGGACGGGAGCTGTATATCGAAAGGGAGGACTTCATGGAGGTCCCTCCCAAGAAATATCATCGTCTCTACCCAGGCAATGAGATCCGCCTGAAGTACGCCTACTACATCACAGCCAACTCTGTGGTCAAGGATGCCGATGGCACCATCACAGAGGTGCACTGCACCTATGACCCCCTCTCCAGGGGCGGCACCACCCCTGACGAACGAAAGGTCAAGGGCACCAGCCACTGGGTTAGCGCCACTGAGGGCGTCTCCATCGAGGCAAGGCTGTACGACAAGCTTTTCCTTGACGAGAACCCGGGCAAGAGAACAGGCGACTATCTTGATGACCTCAATGAGGAGTCCCTTGTAGTGGTCCCCGATGCAAAGGCAGAACCTGAGATACTCAATGCTAAGGTAGGCGATTATCTGCAGTTCATCAGAAACGGATACTTCTGCCTTGATAACAAGGCAGACCAAGATGGCAAGCTTATCTTCAACAGGACAGTCACCCTCAAGGACTCCTGGGCCAAGATGAAGAAGAAAATGGGAATGTAGGCTAGACAACCGCAGGGCAGGGGATATTACCTCTGCCCTGTATCTCCAAGCTTTGCAGGGGGTTTATATGAACTATTTCTTTGACCAGCATTTTCATGTCATGAATATCGTACATCCGAACTTGCTCTCATTCTTCGCTTCCCTTGATTCGGGACTGCCTGACCTCATAACAAGCGGGGCATTCTCCCCAAGCTACATCTTCACCACCAAAAACCGCAAGGGTTCGCTGATGCTTGATAGGATCACCAACACCCTCACCACCTTTGACCAACCCATCGGACACACTCTGGCCATGATGGAAGATGACCTCAAGGGCAGCTTTGCGTCTCATGAGGAAAATTCTCCCAAGCCAGAGAAACCCTTCATCAGGGGTGGCAAGATGCACATGCGGGGGCGTACTTATGACAAGATGGCGATGTGCCCCCTTCTTATGGACTTTTCCAGTACAGATATCAGCAAGGAAGGTCTCTACTACCCCCCCAAGAAGGAAAAGAAAATTCTCAAGTATGTACAGGACACCCTGGAGGGGTTTGACTGGTACAGGGAGAAGCACCCCAAAGGGCTTTTTGAATTCTACCCTTTCATCGGCATCACGCCCCCCGCCCACTCCATAGCTTTCATAGAGGAGCTGCTTGAAACCTATGTGGTAAAGGACCACAAGCGCGATAGCCAGTTTAAAAAAGGGGACCAGAAGTTCTATGGGGTCAAGTTCTATCCACCGCTGGGGTATGATCCCTGGCCCTCCGACCAGAAGGAACTGGACAAGGTCACCCTTATCTATGAGTTCTGCACCGAGCATGACATCCCCATCATGACCCATTGTGATGACCAGGGATTCCGAGGAGTTCCCCCAAAGGATGCATGGAAGTTCACCTCCCCCGCTACATACAAGCCTGTGCTGGAAAAGTACCCTTCATTGCGCATTGACTTCGCCCACTACGGGTGGCAGTACAATCCTCTGCACAAGAACCCGCTCACCATCATCACTTCTGCGGCCAACAAGGTACCTGACTCCCCTTGGTTCTATGAGCTGATGGAGCTGATGCATCTCTATCCCAACATCTATGCCGACTTCTCCTTTACTGGGACAAACAGTGATTTCTACGAACAATTGAATAACTACATTACATCCCTTGATGATGCGCAGGCAGAGACGGTGCTGAGTCGTTCGATCTTTGGTTCTGATTTCAATGTACATCTTCTCAAGGTGGAGTCATACAACTCCTACTACCGGATGTTTGAACAGTCACCCTTTACTGATGATGAGGTTCACCGGTTCGTCCAGACCAACCCCATGCGCTATATGGGCATAGTTGAGTAGGGTCGGCACCTAAGGTCCCGGCAGACAGATGAGATAGATTGACAGTTCAGATACATAGGCAGATAGATAGAGTGTATAAGGAAAGACCCTCACTGCAGTGCAGCGAGGGTCTCTTCTTGGGCATTAACTCCTTAAAAAACAGACTTTTCAGAGAAAAAATGCCAACTTGCCTGCACATAAGTAAGGCAGACATACAATGCCTGCCGTTAGGAATAAAGCAGTCCCTAGGGACAACCCTTAGTAATTTTTTGCTACAAGTTCAAAATAGGCCTGAGGATGGTTACATACTGCACAAAGCCCTGGAGCCTTCTTGCCGATGACGATGTGACCACAGTTGGAGCACTTCCAGATCTGATCTCCATCTCTGCTGAATACAACACCGTCCTCAACGTTCTTCAAAAGATCGAGGTAGCGCTGCTCATGGTGTTTCTCAATTGCTGCAACCATCTCAAAGAGTGCTGCTATCTTGGTAAAGCCTTCTTCCCGAGCATCTTTGGCAAAACCAGGATACATATCGGTCCACTCGTAGTGTTCCCCTTCAGCAGCATCCTTAAGGTTTACAGTGGTAGTGGCAACTTCACCACCTTCCTGGAGAAGCTTATACCAAATCTTGGCATGTTCTTTCTCATTACCAGCGGTCTCTTCGAAAAGATTAGCTATCTGGACATACCCTTCCTTGCGGGCCTTAGAGGCGTAGTAGGTATACTTGTTTCTTGCTTGTGATTCACCTGCAAATGCCGCACTCAGATTAGCTTCAGTCTTCGATCCTTTCAATTCCATACATTGCTCCTTCACTGCACCTTGGCAGCATGCTTTATTTGACAATCGGGACATATCCCGTTAAAAACTAGTTCATACGACTCCAGCGTATAGCCGCAGGTATCAACGTTATCTGTTGTAAGGACAATATCCTCTATAAGCTCAACATCACTGACCTGCTTACACTCGATACACTGTATGTGATAGTGTCTGTCCAGAGTCCTGTCAAAGTGATCGGGGCCACCAAGGACACGCACACGCTTCACCCTACCCTCGTCTACCAGCATGTTGAGATTCCTGTACACAGTGGCCCGGCTGATGGAAGGGTGCTTCTGTACGATTGTATCATAGATCTGCTCTGCATTGGGATGATTCTCAGATTCTGAAACAGCTTCCCAAATCAAGCCCTTCTGTATTGTCTGTCTTTTTTCTTTCATATTGTTCCTAATTGGTATTGCTTCTTATATAAGAGAATAAACCACAGAATCGATTGTGTCAACTTCTTGAGAGAAAACAAGACAATCCATACACAAAATACAGGACCCAATAACCCTTTAGGCTCAGTACTTGGCATATTCGCATGAAAAGTAGCAGTTCTCCGATCAACAAGAAAATCACGTATCTCTAGAACAGTAGAATTATACCACAGGCAGGAGCGAATACCATAGTTGATATGTAGTTTTTTGAGAGTACTTCTGGCAGACCAAAAGAAAATCCCAAGCCGCTAAGCTTGGGATCTTCTGTATTGCTTCATTGGGTGAATGATCAGTCATCACCCTTTTTTTTGTCATCGAGCCAGAAGAACGAGTCTCTTTTCTCTTCATCACCTCTGGTACGGGTATCTTTGAACTTGTCAAAACCGTAAGGCTTGGGAGAGGACTTTCTCTCTCTCTTCTGAGCATCAGGGGAAGGACGGCCTTCTCGGTCAAAGGGCTTGCGCTCTCTATCACCAAAGGAGGGTTTACCACCACGGTCATCTCGATCCCTGAAGGAAGGCCTGCCACCATCACGGTCAAAGGGCTTGCGCTCTCTGTCGCCATAGGAAGGCCTACCGCCATCACGATCGCCATAGGAGGGTCTGCCACCACGGTCATCACGGTTGCCATAAGAAGGGCGTCCACCATCGCGGTCAAAGGGCTTGCGCTCTCTGTCGCCATAGGAAGGCCTACCGCCATCACGAT
>CAZGOK010000047.1:0-72 GCA_964527665.1 uncultured Sphaerochaeta sp. | reverse complement strand
TGCCATAAGAAGGGCGTCCACCATCGCGGTCAAAGGGCTTGCGCTCTCTGTCGCCGTATGAAGGCCTTCCGC
>CAZGOK010000046.1:0-11581 GCA_964527665.1 uncultured Sphaerochaeta sp. | reverse complement strand
TTACCAACAGTCCCGCATTTGTATAAAAACCAATAAGAGGCTCAGTCTGCTCAAGATAGACATCAAGACGATGTGCTATTGCCTCAGGCTTGTCGTCTTCACGCTGGATCAGAGGCTCGCCTGTCTCATCATCGATGCCCTCTTTCTTGGGAGGATCATACACCAAATGGTAGATTCTTCCATTTGACTTGCACATCCTGCGCCCTGAAAGCCTCTTGATGATCTCTTCCCTGCCAAGGACGAAGTTGACCACTGCATCCAAGGCCGTCATCTCCTGCAAGGCCTCAGCCTGGGCTATGGTCCTGGGAAAGCCGTCAAGGATGAAGCCTTTCTTGGCATCATCTTCGGTAAGGCGCTCCTTGACCATGGCAATGGTAATGCTGTCGGGGACAAGATCCCCACCTGCTAGGATTGCCTTGACTTGTTTGCCCAATTCTGTTTCAAGCTTGATATGATTGCGGAACAGGTCCCCCGTTGATATGTGGGGGATGTCGTATTGTATTTTCGCCTGGGAAGCAATAGTCCCTTTTCCGGCTCCAGGAGGGCCGAGAAACACTAGATTCATAGTTCACCTCATGAGAGAAAGATAGCTAAACAGTATCATACTATCTTTTTTTTGTCCTTAACAATTGCAAAATTGGTAGAAGGTTTCAATTTAATCATAAACTTGTATACAAGTATATAGAATAAGAAGTTATAGGATTTTCGATTTTTTACATCAAAACTGATTTATTTAGTTCATATTTGTGCTATACTTTCAGTACAAATATTTCTAAGGAGTCACGTATGAAAAAACTCTCTTATGTTATTGCTGTTCTGCTTCTTTTGAGCTTGGCCATGCCTCTCAGCAGCCAAGGGACCAAGGATGTGGCTGGCGATTCTGTAATGCTTACCATGGGCTCATGGAGAACCGACGATGTGGAACAGATGAACCGTCTGCTCGCAGCATATAAAAAAGTTGCTCCGAATGTGTCGATAAAGTTCCAACCTACCAATCCACCTGACTACAATGCAACGTTGCGACTGCAGTTGGACAGCAAGACCGGACCGGACCTCATGTATGCCCGCTCCTACGCAGCTGGGCAGGAACTTTTCAGTGCCGGATATTTTGCCGATGTCTCTGATATCCCCGGCCTGAAGGAAAACTTCAGTGCTTCCAACCGTGCTCCTTGGCAAATGCCTGACGGCAAGCAGTTTGCAGTTCCCTTTGCTGCAGTATCACACGCAGTCTACTACAACAAGGACATCTTCAAGAAGGAAGGGCTCTCAATTCCCCAGACCTGGGAAGAGTTCCTCGCCCTCAATGCAAAGCTCAAAAAAGCTGGTTACACCCCCCTTGCCAACGGCCTTGCCGATGAGTGGGATATCTTTGAAACCTTCTTCCTAGGCTTGCTTCCCAACTACATCGGTGGAGCCGAGCAGAGGGTAAAGTACGAAAAGGGTGAGCTGAAGATGAATGACAGCGCCTTTGTCGCAGCCTACCAGGCTATGGCCGATGTGGCACAATACTGTCCATCGGGCTTTGAAGCGGTAACCTACAACGACAGTCAGGTCCTGTTCAACACCCAGAAGGCTGTGATGTTCGTCGACGGCAGCTGGACAGCTGGTGTCTATGATGGGGCAACCTTTGACTGGGGCCTCTTTGCCATACCAGCACCCAAGGGGAACAAGACGGCGATCTGCTTCCACCCTGATATGGCCATCACCATGAACAAGGCTACAGCCCATCCTGCTGAAGCCCAGGCATTCCTTGCATGGCTCTGCACTGAAGAGGGTGCCACCATAGCGAGCCAAAACCTGCCCAGCGGATACTTTCCGATGATCAAGTTTGCCATCAAGCTCGAAGATCCCCATGCCAACGAGTTCCTCGCCCTCAATGCAGGCAAGCAGACCGATGCTCGTTTTGTATGGCCAGCCCTGATGGATCTCTACTCACCGATGGACCAGGCGGTCATCAGGGTGATGAAGGGTGACATCACTGCCAAACAGGCAGCTGATTCCATTCAGAAGCTTCGCTAATTGTACTTCTTTATTAGGGTTGCCCGCTCGGGCAACCCTTCATATCCCTAGTGAGGAGCCCTTGATGCTAAAAAACAAACAGACGTTGCAAAAGAACCAGCAATGGCGTTGGTTTCTGTACCTGCTACCCGCCCTCTTCTTTTATGTCATATTTATGGCATATCCGATGCTAGACTCCTTGCGCCTGAGCCTCTATACCGGAAACAGCTCGCATACCCGAAGCTTTGTCGGGTTGGGCAACTTCATCAAACTCTTCACAGATTCGGCCATTTCAGAACGGTATTGGAAAGCCTTCGCCAATACCTGGTATTTTTTCCTCATCCATTTGATCTTCCAAAACGCCCTGGGCATCATATTTGCCGTCATCCTCACCAATGAGACAATGAAGGGCAGGCAGCTCTACCAGACCATCATCTTCATCCCGACAACCTTTGCCGTACTGGTCACCGGCTACCTTTGGAAACTCATTCTCAATCCGGTCTGGTCAGGGGATTTTTTCGTCTCCATCGGACTGCCCTTTCTCAAGCATCCCTGGCTAGGGGACACCAAGACAGCCCTCACCTGTGTCGCCCTGGTTTCCTGCTGGCAGTGGATGGGTATCCCGACGATGATGTTTGTCGCAGCCTTACGCAATATCAGCGAAGAGATCCTTGAGGCGGCAAGGATGGAAGGGGCCGGGTTCTTCAGGCTTTTCTTCTCCATCAAGCTGCCTTTGATCAAGCCGGTTGTGGGTATCATTGCAGTGCTTACCTTTGTCAACAACTTCAACGCCTTTGACATTGTCTTTGCCATGGAGAACGTCAATGGGGCCCCAGGGTACTCTACGGACCTGATCGGCACGCTCTTCTATCGTTATGGCATCGCAGGACAGCACCCGATAGGCATTCCCGATGCCGGCCTTGGGGCCGCCATCGCCACCATCACGTTTTTGGTCCTGCTAATAGGGGTGATACCCACCCTCAAGAAAACCCAAGGAGGCGAATAATATGGCAGGATCACTCAAACGACAAAACAAGCACATTACAAGCCACATCATCATGCTCATATGGGTTTTCATCGTAGTGTTCCCCCTGTGGGTGCTGGTGATCAACTCCTTCAAGACCCGCCTTACCATCTATGAGAATCCCTTCTGGATTCCCAAGAAGTGGAATTTCCAGAATTATGTGACTGTCCTGCGCGATGGGGACTTTCTCACCTACTTCAAGAACAGCCTGGTGGTTGTGGTCCTCTCCCTTTTTATAGTCACCCTCGTCTCCTCGCTTGCTGGGTACGCTCTGGCTAGCTGGAAGAGCCGCTACAGCACCATCTTCTACTTCCTCTTCATCTCAGGGATGATGCTTCCCATCAAGATAGCATCCATCAGGTTGCTGGAGATTACACGCGCCCTTGGCCTGCTGAACACCATCTGGTCCCTGCCTCCCATCTATGTTGCCATGGGAATCCCTGTGGGGGTTTTCATACTCACCACCTTCATCCGGGAAATACCCAAGAGTCTGATGGAAGCGGCCTATATCGACGGGGCAACCTCCTTTAAGGTATACCACATGATCATCCTCCCCCTGATACGGCCCGCCTTGGCAACGGTGTCCATCTACAACCTCATCCCCTTCTGGAACGACCTCTGGTTCCCCCTTATCTTCATCAACACTGAAGACCAGAAGACCCTCCTGCTTGGGGTAACCCGGCTCTTCGGGCAGTACCAGACCGACTGGTCGAAGGTGCTTGCGGTCCTGACACTCTCAGCCATCCCGGTTCTTGTCCTCTATCTGACGATGAGCCAGCAGTTCATACAAGGAGTGACTGCAGGTGCGGTAAAGGGGTAGGTTTCCTTGTACAATTGGCCGACATCGGGTAAAATCCTTGCAGAAACAGGAGATTGAACCCGATGAATAAAGTAATACTGCATGCTACAGACCTTGACGGCTATCTTTTGGACAGCGACAAGGAAAAAATTGCCCATGTCGATGAGCTGTACAAGAAATCCTTGACCCACTGCTCGGTGTTGGAGAATGCAACCGACCTCATGCAGCTTGAAGGGGCACGAAAGGGCCTGGTGGATAGTGCTTCTGAGATAGGCAAGTACCTCAAGGATGTCTTCGCAGAAGAGCCCAACATCCACGTCTACTCCTTTGAGACACCAAAGCAACAGCATGGCCAGGCATCGCGCCTCATTGCAAAGCTACGGGATCCGAGCACCGACCATGAGGAGTTCCTCTACTATATCCAAAGGGCCTACGAGATGCTTTTCTCCCATGTCTATGCTGATGCTGCCCTTCCTAGCAAGCGCAGCATCATCACCAAGACTCCGGTGACCAGCCCGGTACGCAACTATGCCGTACATAGGATCCCGGATGTTGACTCCTTCATCAAGAACAGCGTCATGTGCGTCATGCTACGAGGCGCCCTGCTTCCCAGCATGATCTTGAGCAAGGAGATACAGGAGTACTCCTCCGATGACTTTGTAACACCGTTTGCCCTCTTTAAGATCAAGCGCGATGACAGCAAGAAAGAGGCCAACATGGACTATATCCTCGACCTTGACAAATCCTACTTCAAGCTTGAGGAGCTCGACGGCAAGGACCTCATCTTTGCAGACCCGATGAACGCTACCGGAGGCTCGTTGGTTACCATCGTCAAGTACCTTCGTGACAACAACATCCATCCCAAATCGGTGAAGTTCATCAACGTCATCAGTGCCCTGAAGGGATCGCTGAGGATCTGCCGTGCCATTGAAGGAGCAGAGGTCTATACCCTTTGGATGGACCCCGTCCTCAATGATGCCGCCTTCATCCTCCCCGGCCTAGGGGACGCAGGGGACAGGCTCAATGGCAAGGATGCGGAGAACAACCCCAGAAACATCATCCAGCTGCTTGCAGACTACGGCTCTTCGATCACCAACCTCTATCGCTCCCAGGTTATGGAGATAGAGAGGACGGTACTCGAGCCGTGAAGCGAGCACTACCCGCCTTGTTGCTCTGCCTCTTCCTGCTTGGCTCCTGTTCGACACAGGTAGCCAGGAGGGAGAAGAGCCTTGTCCTGCAAAAGGATGCCATCGCCGCCCTTGACCGCAAGGAGTACGGCGAAGCGGTCCCTCTTCTCAAAGAAGCTGTGAAGCTTGCACCAAAAGAGAGCGAGGGCAGGTACAACCTGGTCCTCGCCCTGCTCGCCGATGAACAATTCGATGAGGCAATCCTACTTTGTGATACCTCTTTCTCCCTTTTTCCCGCACATCTGCAGTTCCCCCTCGCCAAGGCCTATGCCTACCGCCAGAAGGGGGAACAGGAAACTGCTTTCGCTCTCTATGGGGAGATTCTGGCAAAGGATAGGGGCAACTATGCCCTCCATGCCACACTCATGGAGCTCGCCATGGAGGAGGGAGCAACCTCCTTTGCTAAGGAGATTGCTCTTTTACTGATTTCGCTGCACAAAGAGGAGGCACGAGCCTTCGCAACCCTTGCAACCTTGGAGGGAGAAGCCTCCTGGTATGCCAAGGCAAATGCCCTTATGAAGGAAGCTTCAACACAAGACCCAAAGCCGCCCCTAGGACAATCCAAATAAGCGGATGCACCTTTCTGAACTTCAAGGCAAAACCCAGTAGGATGACAAACAACACTGATTCCACCACCCTGACGGACCCGGCTCTAAGCAGCGTGACTGCAAACACTTTTGATCCGGCGAATATGATCAGGCCGATGACACTTGCCCTCAGGCCGTAGAAGGCATCCCTGACGCGGGGGTTCTTATCGAACTGGTCCAGAAACCTTGCAATGACACAGATGATGATCACACTCGGGGTCACTTCCCCCAATGTGGCTATCAGGCCGCCTAGGGGCCCTGCCGTCACATAGCCTGCATAGGTGGCCATGTTTATCCCGATGGGACCGGGTGTCGATTCGCTGATGGCCAGCATGTCGACTATGTTCTGTGCACTGAACCACCCTGGCCTTTTCTCTGCCAAGGAGTAAAGAAAGGGCAAGGTGGTCAGCCCCCCACCGATGGAGAACAGCCCTATCTTGAAGAACTCATAGAACAACAGCAGAAAGGTCATTTGGATGCCCTCCTCTTGAGATTCTGCACAACAAGGCCGAACACGATGCCCACAATGACAAACACGATAGGCGAAAGGTTGAAGAAAATGGTGCCTACCACCGTTGCAAGACAGAGCAACAGCGTAGGCAGGTCGACTATGCTTTTTTTATAGAGGGTAATGACAGATTGTGTGATGAGGGCACATACGGCAACGCGGATTCCACCGAAGGCGTGCTGGACCAGCACGTTCTCCTGGAATTGTGTCAAGATTGAGGCAAGCAGTGTTATGAGCACCAGCGAAGGGGTAACCTCCCCTAGCGTTGCTACGATACTGCCGATAACCCCCCGTCTCTTGTATCCGATCAGTGATGCGGTGTTGATCGCAATGATACCAGGGGTAACCTGCCCAATTGCATAGATATCCAGCAACTCCTCTTCATTTACCCACCTGTGTTTTGTAACCACTTCCCGTTGCAACATGGGAAGCATTGCCAGCCCCCCACCAAAGGTGAGGCCACCAATTTTCAGAAAAGAGACATAGAGTTCCCACAGTGTTGTTTTTTCAGTATGCATCATTACCCTTTCAGAAACTTATCCATTTCAATGCGCACCATTGCGTCACATCGTTCATTTCCTTCAATACCTGCATGGCCCTTGACCCATTTCCACTCAACAGGAAGCTTGCTGTTCAGCTCATCCAGCTCTATCCACAGCTCCTGGTTCTTAACCGGAGCCTTGGCAGCCGTCTTCCAGCCATTGCGTTTCCAGTTCTTGACCCATACAGTGATGCCGTTCTTCACATACTGGCTATCGGTATTGATGACTATCGAATCCGGCTGATAGGCTTTGCAGGCTTTCAGGGCTTCAATGACAGCTGTCAGCTCCATTCTGTTGTTGGTAGTCGCAGGGCTGCCGCCGCTGGACTCTTTTTCAAAGATGCCGTCAGCCTTGAAGGTAAAGGCCCAGCCACCAGGACCTGGGTTGCCGCTGCACCCACCGTCTGAATAAATTTCTATATGGTTGTACTTCATATGAGCGATAGTATCGCAGAGAAAATCCAAGGTCAACCGGAATGACTTGACACCTACCTAGGAACAACCGTAGGATAGATGCAATCCGAGCCAAGGGAAAGGGGTATAAGCCCCTGCGGTCCCGCCACTGTAATGGATGAGGAATCTGCACTATGACACTGCCACAAGCGGGAAGTCGCAGCTTCCAGTGAAGCCTAAGCCAGGAGACCTGACTCGGAAGCTAAGACGAAAAGCCTACGGAGTATAGGCTTGGGTATGTTTCATGCCCATTATTCCAAAGGGGCAGGTGTTTATGTTACAAAAATTCAGATCATGGGTGTTGGTCCTATTGGTAGGCATTGTCATGCTAACCCCACTTCTTGCACAGCCGTTGCTGGAAAAAAAACCAGCGAAGCCTGAAAAGCTCTCCATAGTCAGCCTTGCCCCCAATGTCACAGAGACCCTCTATGCCTTGGGAGTCGGGAACCTTCTTGTCGGAAGGACTGACTACTGCACCTACCCAGAGGATGCCCTGGCCCTGCCGAGCATAGGCACCTTGTACAACCCCTCCTTGGAAAAGCTCATCTCCTTGCAGCCGGACCTTGCCATCGCAACCACCTTTGTCAGCGATGAGCTTCTTGCTGCTTTGACTAGCGCAGGAATAGAGGTGCTCTCCTTGAAGCTGCAGGAGACCTTTGCAGGAACCTACACCCTGATACGGGAGATTGCACAAAAGGTCGACCGCGTAGAGGAAGGGGAACTGATCATCCTTGAGATGCAGAACCGAGTAAGGAAGACAGTGGAGAAAGCCCGGACCATGGAGAGCAAGCGCGTCTATTTTATGGTAGACTTCGGCTCCTTCGATGGAACCGCCACAGGTGATACCTACATCAGTGAGATGCTTGGCATGCTCGGGGCCATCAACATCGCCCAAGATGCAGACCGATGGACATACAGCAAGGAACTGCTGGTTGCCCAGGATCCCGACCTCATCATCATGACGACACGGTGGGGCCAAACCGATGAACAGACCCGAGAAGAGTTCACCAACACAAAACCCTATAGCGACCTTAGGGCCACAAAGGCGGGTAACCTCGTCTTTGTGGAATCTGATATGGTCAGCCGCCAAGGCCCGCGCAGTGCCCTAGCACTGGAGAATCTGGCCCAGGCCATCTATGGGGATGACTGGCTATGAAAAGACGCCTGGCATTAGCTCTGGCGCTGTCGACACTGCTTCTTGGAATGGTCTCCCTCACCCTCGGGCCTGCAGGAATCTCTCTTTCTGACACCCTGCTTGTCCTCACAGGCAGGTCTGCCAACCTTTCCCAGAAGTACATCATCTTCCAGCTAAGGCTTCCGCGGGTGCTGACAGCCATCCTGTGCGGCTCAATCCTAGCAGGAGCAGGTGCTGTCTTTCAGGCAGTGCTGCGCAACCCCATGGCTGACCCCTTTGTCCTGGGAGTCTCAGCAGGCGCCTCCTTTGGTGTAGCCTTGGCCATCACGATGGGATATGCAGCGTTTGTGGGCCTACCCCTCTCAGCGCTGCTTGGGGCGCTGGCAACCACCTCCCTGATCTTCTTTGTAGGGACAAAGCACAAGGTAAGCCAGACGACACTGCTGCTTACCGGGGTTGCAGCCAACTATATCCTCTCAGCAGGGATGACGCTGCTGATGTTCCTCAATCATGAACAGTACGACAGGATACTCTTCTGGACACTGGGCAGCTTTACCTCCAGCACCTGGACACAGGTGTTGTTCATGGTGGTATGTGTCCTGCTCTTCATTGTTCCCATGAGAGTGTTGCACACCGAGATGGACATGCTCCTCCTGGATGAAGGGTCAGCTCTTGCATCAGGACTCCCCTTGCAGAAAATCAGGCTTCTACTCCTGTTACTTGCAACGTTTGCCGTAGCCACCTGTGTCGCCTTCTTTGGCGTGATAGGGTTCATCGGCCTTATGGCACCCCATATAGCGCGACTTCTGCTCGGTCCAAAGCACAGCAGGATGCTCCTACCCTCCTGCCTGTTCGGCTCGTTGCTCTTGCTGGGCAGCGACACCCTGGCGCGTCTGCTCTTGCCTACCGGAGAGATGCCGGTGGGTGTCATCACCAGCATTGTCGGAGCACCACTGTTCATCTGGATGCTGCGAAAGGGGCGCTACGCCTATGCATAGCCTGGAAACGAAAGCCCTAAGTGGGGGCTATGACAGCCAGGAGGTGTTCAACAACCTTACCCTGGGTCTGCCACAAGGGAAATTCATCGCCCTTACCGGGCCGAACGGAAGCGGAAAAAGCACCTTGCTCAAGTTCTTCTACAAGGAGCTCAACCCGACAAGCGGCTCTGTATATATCGGTGGCAATGAAGTCACCTCCCTCTCCCAAAAGAACCTGGCCAGAAAGCTCGGCTTTGTCCCCCAGAACGGAAGGATCGACTACGACTTCTCCGTCCAGGAAGCTGTGTCGATGGGACGCTACGCATACGGCGGCCACGATGAGGAGGGCACTGTCGAGCAGGCTATGCAGGACTGTGACATCCTGCACCTTGCCCACAAGCGGGTGACTGCCCTCTCAGGAGGAGAGATGCAACGCGTCCTGCTTGCACGCTCGTTGTGCCAGCAAGGCAAGATCCTGCTCCTTGATGAGCCGGTCAACCACCTGGACGTAAAGCACCAAAGGACGATGATGAACCTGCTCAAAGCCCTGGTTGAAAAAAACCTGACGGTCGTCTGTGTCCTGCATGACCTGCTGCTAGTCCAGGTCTACAGCGATGAGACCATCCTGTTGAAAAAGGGCAAAGTATTTGCCCACGGTCCGACCGAAGAGGTTATCTGCCACAAGAACCTCCACGAGGTCTATACCATCGATGCCCACAAGATATATGACCCATCCCTTGGGCGGGAACTATGGATGCCTACCTGGTGTTGACCAGAGGCTGTGGCTTTTGTACACTGGCAGTAGGAGTTATGGATGAAAAGATTCAGTTATTTCCTTCATAGCATCTACAGAACTGTTGTCAAGGTGATACTACAGCTCAACTATGACTTCCAGACCTGGCAGGAAGAGAGCCTGCCACCCGGACCTAAGCTCTTCTGTTCAAACCATTTCAGCAGCAGTGATGTGCATTTTGTGACCACCTTGATGAAGGACCCTCTGCACATGGTCATTGGCCCTGGCTTTGGCATACCCGTGGTGGGCAACTTCTTAGGGTGGACAGAGCAGATAGAGGCCCTTACCCCTGAGGACAGGAAAAAGGTCGTCTCCAAGGCGGCCTCCTACCTAGAAAGGGGCGACAGCGTCTACATATTCCCCGAAGGCGGGCTCAACATGCAACAGGAGCTCGCCCTGTTCCGCCCTGGAGTTGCCAGGATCTATCTGGAACACCCGGTTCCTGTCATACCCATCGGGCTGCTAGCCCCAAGAAGGAGGGTGAGGAACAAACGCTCGAAGACTGCAGGTCGGAGCATGACTGTTGTATCACGGAACTACTACGCCAACATAGGCAAGCCAATGGAATTTCCCCAAGCCATCGAACTGGCAAAGAGCGACCGAGCCGCTGCCGAACAGATGATCTGTTCGTTGTTGACCGTCGAGGTCTCCCGCCTGATCGATGAGATCAAGACCGATAAATTCTGGAGTTGAGTATGGAAGATCTAGACAAGTTGTTCTCGGAGTTTGAAAGACAAGTGGAGGAGATAACCTCCCATGCCTCCCAAGTACATAAGCTGGATTTCTCTGCAAAGCTGAGAAACGGCACATATTTCAATTTTTCCTACAATAGCGACACCTATGCAAGGAAGCTCAACAGCGAGGGAAAACACCCCTATGCCCCGGCTTCGGTGTTCAATGCTGTGGTGGACATCCTTGGCTCTCTTGTCTCAGCCCTATTGCTGGTCTTCCTGACCATAGCCATCCATAGGAGCCAGTTGGGTTTTGTGAGGCAGACCATCCTCATCATACTTGCATACAGCCTCTTCACCTCCTGTTTTGTCATCAGTGCCCTGTATCACCTCTTTGACCGTACCAGCAGTGCCCGCTTTGTCTTCTCCAACATCACCGAAGCGCTGAAGATCCTCGCCCTTGCCTGTTCCAATGTTGCCTTGGCCATGCTAGCCTCCCCGGCAAAGGCATCCCTGGTGCTGTTGTTCACCCTGCTCTTCGGTGCAACAGCTGCCCTGCTTCTCTCCTTGGGGACCCAAGGCGGGGCTCGTGCCTCCCTGGCCTTTTGTATTGTGCTGCCCTACTTCCCCCTCTACGCCTCCTCAAATATTGCCATTCTTACCACGGCAACGCTCTTTGGTCTCTGGTCGCTGGTAGGCCTTATTGCAAAAAGCAACCTCCGCATCAAGAGCAACACCACCTTCGCCCTGATAGGAGTGCTCTCCCTAGCCCTTAACTTCCTCCCATTTTTAGGCATATAGGCCCTTTTGACGCTTCCTTACTGTTTGAATCTTCGCTAATCGCGGAACATTTGCCTTTCAAAACACCAAGAGAAAGCCTATACTATTAGGGAACAAGGAGAAAAACG
>CAZGOK010000045.1:10055-11645 GCA_964527665.1 uncultured Sphaerochaeta sp. | reverse complement strand
CTTCATGTATTTCGTGGATTCTGTTGCAGTAGTAGAGGATACGTTCGGTGAGAGTAGTCTTACCCGAGTCAATGTGGGCACTAATTCCGATGTTCCTCATGTTTTGCAAATCAGCCATACTATTAAACCTCTATAATATAGAATACAAGCGATGCTGCAGTATTATCTGCAACTTTAATTGTCCGTATTGAAAGAGCCTTCTGTTGTCTGTATTCCCATATGCTGCAATGAGGAAGGGATAGAAACACGGCCCGCAAACTACCTGTAGCGTAGCGTACCTTGTGGATAATATTACAATAGGGCGTTTTGTGCAATCCCTTTTGCCAACACAATCCTTTTCCGACTAGATAATTGTATGCTACAATGGCACCGAGGTATGCCATGAAAACCATTTTTACTAGAATTCGAGAAGGTGAGATACCCTCTGTCAAGCTGCATGAAGATGAGCTTTGTCTCGTCATTTTGGATACTAACCCCGTACACAAGGGTCATTTGCTGGTCATTTCCAATGAACCCTACCCAACCTTTGACCAGTGCCCACTTGCGACACTGAGCCATCTTATGGAGATTGCACAGCAAGCTGACAGGAGACTGCGCCAAGTCCTAGGGTGCGACGGGACCAACCTGATTATCAACAACGGAGCCGCCAGCGGACAGGAGGTGCCCCACCTCCACATCCACATCATCCCCCGCTACACCGATGACGGAAAAAGGTTCGTCCTCACCAAAGAGACCTATGCTGAGGACGAAATGGCCAAGTATGGGAAACAGTTGGAGTTCTGACTATGAAAGCATGCCACCACTGCCATGGGCCTGTAGACGCCCTCCTGATCATTGGAACCCACACCCTTTGTCCAATCTGTGCAAAGCCCTTGCACTCCTGCTATAACTGCAGGTTCTATAGCCCGGGCGCCTATCATGACTGCCTCGAGGGGGTGGAAGAACTCATTGTAGAGAAAAAAGAGGCTAACTTTTGCGACTTCTTCATGTTGGGTGAGGACGACCGAGAGAAAGACAAAAAAAATGCAGAAGCGAAAAAACGGGCGGAAGCCTTCTTCACCACCTAAGGAAAAGATTATGAACAGACGACGAACCACCATACTGCTATGCACACTCCTACCGCTACTCTTCATGGGCTGCCAGACCTACACAGCATCCAAGGGCAAGGAGGCCATAGAGCCACTAATCTCCACTGCAGAGGTGAAGACCATCACCAAGCCCTCGCTCTTGGAGGCTGAGAAAGCCCTGCAGGAGGAGGCTGAGAGGGTTGCCCTCGCCGCCCGGCAACAGGCGGAAAATGAAGCCATCATTGCCAAGCAGCAAGAGGAAGAAGAGAGCCTCGCTGCCCAGCAGCAGGCACAGCACGAGGCAAAGCTCGCCACACTGGACACTAGGATACAGGAGTTGGAAGACTCCTTGGAGATATTGAACACCCGCCTCGGCGAAGCGGGGGAAGAGAACCTCCAGCTTGCCGACACCCTGGCTGCCCTCACCGTGGAAAACGAGAGCCTGAGCCTAGGAAACCAGCTATCTACCCAGGAGAGCACAGACCTCCTGCACTCCATGCAACAAAAAAATGCCCAGCTTACA
>CAZGOK010000045.1:0-9955 GCA_964527665.1 uncultured Sphaerochaeta sp. | reverse complement strand
GCAGAAGGCCGCCAAACTTGAGATACATGAAAGAGAATTACTCTCTGCATGGCAGGTTCTTAGCGACGAACGCGATGCACTCAAGGCCGAAAGAGCGATACTCAAAGCCCAGCTTGAAGAGATGGCGCTAATCATAGACGATATGACACTGACCATTGAGGAGATGGCGCTGACCATTGAGGAGAAGACCCTCCTTGAACAGGAGCGAAAGGAAGAGGCCAGAGCCCTGGAACAAGAACGTCTGGCAAAAATCCAGGCCCAAGATGAAGAGCTCAAGCGCATCGCATCCATAGAAGAGGCAAAACGCCTTGCAATGGAGCAGGAGTGGTCACAAATCCCAACCTTGGACAAGATCACCTATCCAAGGCTCTACAAGACAGACAAACCCACCTCCCTCGCCAAAGAAGGGCAGAACCTAAGGGCCCTGATGCTCCCCTTGGACGACCTGCCTTGGAAAGACAAGACCATCGTAGAGGAGGTGCACAAGAGCATAAGTGACCTAGACATCCCTCTGATCTTTGTAACCGGTCATATGGAGAATGTGCTGGCACTGGTCAGACAGATGCGCTCCAATGCAGCGCTGTTCAGCACAGGGGCGATCATAAGCAGCTTCCCGATCAAAGCCCTGAGCGCCTATGGGGCTGTCATCCAGTACCAGGAGGATAAGACCTTGCGCCTGATCGTGGCAAACCTGCCGGAGTACCAGGTGATAGAGAAGTTTTTAGATGGGGGTGATTGGCAAAAGAACCAAAAAAGCGTCACTCCAAAGAGACTCACCAACCTCAAAGAAATACTCGGCGAAGGAGAGCTCACCGTGCCCACCCTCCTAGGCGCATCCCTATATGAGCCATCCTATCGTGATTGGAATACCTTCAGCCCCGTGGGATACCGCCAGATAGATTATCTGTGGCCACTATCGGAATTCTTGGAAAATGAGGGGTTTTATGATATCTACAGGCTCACTCACTTCAGTGAGGGTACCAGCATGGGCAACACCCTCATCGCACCACAGTGGGGCGAACGGGTTGATTTCCTCTACAGCAGGAAGATCCTTCCCCTTATGTCGGTGATGCTGACCATTGGAGGAGAATCCGCCCCCGATGAGAGTGGCTTCTCACGCTTTGGAGTCCTAGGGACATTCCTAATCCCGTGATCAGGACTTGTCCTGGTGGGAACTAGGCTCACCGACAATTTCCGCCTCACCTTCGATGGTGGCATTGCTGTACTGCCTGGTGAGCTTTCTGACCCTCATCGACCAGACAAACATCGCTATGCCGGATGCGAGCAGCACCACACCGACGAGCTTGAGAAGCAAGCCCCCTATCTCCTTGGGGAAGGCAAAGAAAAGAGCGGCAAGCACTACCGAGAAAAGCGCCTCTGATAGCAGAGGTGCTACGCTGATATTGCCTTTGCGCAGGTAAAATGCCTGGATTACCGTGATAAGAGCTGAGATAAGCAGCTGAACGGCCAGGATGTAGAGCAGTATGTGCGTACCAAAGTTCTCGGTAAAGAGGGAGAGCACGATCACCAGGACACCAACGGCGATGTTGACCAGACCCTTGATGACCAGGGCGCTCTTGTTGCGAGGGCCCAGGGCATAGACACCCATAGCGATAAGCGAGTTAATCCCGGTTATAACCATACCCACCCCCAGCAAGGCGACAAAGGCCCTTATGAACGACTCGCCCTGGAACATCATATAGATGCCAAGTATGGACAGGATGGCTGCTAGCACTGCAGTTGTAGTAAGATGCTTTTTCATAAATGTATCTGCCATGAAAATCTCCTTTTCCCACATTATGTACAGAAAAACCATTTTTCTTTATGGTACAGGGAGGGACAAGGCAAGTAAAGGAGTAGACGCACTATGTACAGATATCTTTTTTTTGACGCCGACGGGACGCTCTTTGATTTCCATGAGGCGGAAAACCGCGCTTTTTACCAGATGGCCCAAGCGCTGGGATTCAGTGCGACCCCTGGACAGCTTCAGCTATACAAAGCCTGCAACCAAGCATGCTGGGAAGCATTTGAGCGCTTCGAGATAACACAAACGACCTTGAAGACAAAGCGGTTCGAGGACTTCTTCGCTGCCGAAAACCTGGAGTTCGAACCCGCCCTTGCCAGCAGGACTTACCAAAAGTTCCTCTCCAGCCAGGGTATCCTCTACGAGCAGAGCCGCCCCCTGATGGATGAGCTCATCAAGCGCGGGTATACCCTCTACCTTGCCACAAACGGCATTGCAGAGGTCCAGAGGGGACGCATTGAGGTTTCAGGGACAAGTATCTACTTCAAGGATATATTCATCAGCGAGGAGATGGGCTCGCAGAAGCCTGACAGGAAGTTCTTCGCCCACATGCTTGAGAAGTCCGGCTTGGGATCAAAGAAGGAGCAGTGCCTTATGATCGGGGACAGCCTCGTCAGCGACATAGAGGGTGGCATCCGCTCCGGCTTGGATACGCTGTGGCTGAACATGGGAGGCTTGGGCAAGAACAACACCGCCATAAGGGCAACCTACGAGATGGGCAGCCTTCCTGAAATGTTGGCCTTGTTACTCCCTCTTACTGAAGACTCTCCACAACTTTGAGCTCAACTTGCACTACAAGCAGGGTATTGGGATCGATGTTCTGAGACCCTTCCTTGCCGTAGCCAAGCTTGGGATGGATCCAAAACTGGTATTTGGATCCTTCGCTCATCAGCTTCACCCCTTCGACAAAGCCGGGGACACCGATGGCCTTCAGCTGGAAGCGCGAAGGGTGGCCCCTCTCATAGGAGGAATCCACAACATTGCCATTGAGCAGGGTCATCTCATAATCGAGTTCCACCATCTGCTCCCCTGTGGGTTTGGCCCCCTGGCCCTCGGTAAGGACCTTATACTGCAAGCCAGAGCCAGTTATCTTTACCCCTTTCTGATCTTTGTTGAGGGAAAGGAAAGATTCTGCTCGCTCAAGGTTCGCACTGGCAAGGGCATTCTGTTCTGTCTGGGCAATTTCCAACATCTTGCTCTGCACTTCATACAGGATTCTGCTCATCTCTTCCTGGCTGAAATACCCCGAGCCCTCTTGGGCATCGAGAACCCCTTTGGCCAAGAACTCACTGTCGATATTTTCAAAGCCCTGCTTTTTCAGGGCCAAGTAGTTCATGTAGCCATAGGTATAGCTAAATCGCTCATCAAGGGAGACAGGCTTGGGCTTGTTCTTGATGGAGTCTTCGAATACCAACTCGGTTTCAGGTTTATGTTTAGGGACATTTGGATCTGTCGCCGGAGTTGTGGCAGGAGATTTGATCACTAGCTGCACTTCTGATCGGCCAGTAGCCACAAGAGAGAACACCACAATACAAAACAAGTTGCAAACAAGGAAAAATTTCTTCACGGCACAACCTTCCGCTGCAGGGGTTTTGCCTCCAGGCGCACAGCCCTTCTGACAGGGCGTGCGCTACCTTGGATAGTACTGTCATCCACCCCAAGACGACAGCAACCACCAAGCAGAGGCTTGCATACAAAAAACTGTAACGCACATACGGCGAAACGTCCAGCAAAACATTACGATACACCGCTCTATGGACGTAAATATCGCCTTAGCGCGTGAATACGCTTGTCCCATTGCTGTCGATGGCAACGATAACAGGAAAATCCTCCACTTCCAGGCACAAAAGAGCCTCAGGGCCCAACTCGGCAAATGCAACGGTTTCAACCTTTTTAATCTTCGAGGCATACAAGGCTCCACAGCCGCCATACGCCTGCAGATAGAGGGCCTTGTTCGCTATGATGGAGGAGACCACAGCCGCACTGCGCGGACCCTTGCCGACCATGACGCGCAGCCCCTCATCCAGGAGACGGGGGGCGAACGGGTCCATGCGGGCACTGGTGGTAGGCCCACACGCCCCTAGAGGGAAGCCGGGGGGCGCAGGAGAAGGGCCCATGTAGTAGATGGCCTGCCCCTGCAGGGTAAGGGGAAGCTCCAGCTTCTTTTCCAAGAGGTCAAAGAGCCTGCTATGGACCTGGTCGCGTCCCACATAGAGCTTTCCACTGAGCAGTACCTGATCAAAAGCCTTGAGTGAGAGCAGTTCGCCCTCCTCGATCGGCAGGTGTATCTTACGCATCCTCTCCCTCCCAGACAATTTCGGCCTTTCGGTCTGCCCAACAGTTGATGGAGACAGAAAGAGGCATACCCGCGATATGGGTAGGCTCCTCCTCTATGGCCACATGCAAGGCGGTGACCCGCCCGCCAAAGCCTCCCGCACCTATGCCCAGGGCCTGGACAGATGCAAGGATATCCTCTTCAAGCTTGGCATAGGTAGGATCGGGGTGCGCTAGGCGAGCATCGCGCAGCAAAGCTCGTTTGCTCAACAGTGCACTGCGGTCCATAGTCCCGCCGATACCGACCCCTAGGAAGATGGGTGGACAGGGTTTGCCACCGGCCAGGCGAACGATGTCGCACACTGCATCGATGACAGCCTTCGGGCCCCCGGTGGGATTGAGCATCCTCACCGAGCTGCAGTTCTCACTGCCAAACCCCTTGAGCAGGATCCTGATGGTAAGGCCATCGCCATCGACTAAGTTCCAGTTGATGATGACAGGGAGGTTGTTCTGGGTATTCTTTCGGACGAAGACCGGGTCGGTGACCACCGATCGCCTATAGTAGGCCTTTTCCACCGCATCGAGGGCACCTTCGTTGATCGCCCTCTCTATCTGGGCAGGAACCAGCGGGCAGGTGCGCCCCAGATCTACAAAGACGGCAAACATGCCTGTGTCCTGACACATCGGCAGGGCGTTTTTGTCCGCTATCTCCAGATTCTCCAAGATGGCGTCAAAGACGGCCAGGCTTGTCCTGCTTGCTGTGTCCGAGGCATGGCTTGCCTCCTCCTGTCTTGCTTCGCGTATGCAGGAAAGGACATCGGGGGAGAGTCGAACCACAGCGTCTTGCAACGCTTCACTGATTTTCCTTGAAAGTCTCATCACCATCCACCTTCCAATTAGGATCGTACAACCATGGGCGGGTCGAAAAATAGTTGCCCACCATATTCATCAGGGCCAAGGCCAAGGCAACGCCTACCACCAAGCCCATACAGTCAGCTGCCAAATCCAACCACTCGCGCGAGCGGCCGAACAAGGGCTGCAGAAGTTCCACAGCCAAACCCAATACTGATCCGATGCCAAGGGTCAGGATGATGGAAGGACCCGACCACGAGGTGAGGTGAAGGGTCGAATGAGGCTTCCTTCCCTCCTTTCTGGTCTTTCCTGAGCCCGGGATCTGCAGTGTTGCAAGAAAAAGGGAGAAGCCCAAAGCTACATAGGCAAGCATGTGGTCCCCCTTGTCTGCAAAGGGGATCCACGAGACATCAGGATAAATCTGTCCGGGTATAAACGAAAAATATATGATGGCCAATACTACAAAAAAAGTGAGGGTAATACCCACTATTCTGAGTATAGTCTGCAACGGAAGCCGGTCTTTCATGTCAAATCCCCTTGCCACACGCCCCGCTCCTCCATTGTCCGTTCAAGAAGAGAGAGAAATATGCTTTTGTCAGGAAACGTCCTGGGAGCCACTAACCTATGGTTAGGAGTCTCGCACATAAGGCGTTCCACTACAATGTTTTTCTTCAAATGCCTAAGAAGGAGGATGCTGTTCTCCACATGTCTTCTCAAGGAGGGTACAGAGACCTCCCCTTGGGCATACCAATCATACACTCTTGTACCTCCACACACATGGAGGTTGTGAATCTTCACCGCTTCGCTTTCAGCCTTGTTTATCCACATGCAGGTCCGCTTGAAATCTTCCTGTCCCTCTGTGGGCAGACCCACCACCACATGAGTACAAACACCAATCCCGCGCGAATGTAACGCATTTGCACTACGAATGTAGCAATCGGCATCATGACCCCGGCCAAGCAGCTCCAAAGTCCCCACATTGGCTGTTTGCAGGCCCAGCTCCACCCTTACCCTGCTCACCTGATTCTTGTACCCCTCAAGCAGGGAGAGTACCTCATCGGTTATGCAGTCAGGCCTGGTGGAGATGATCAGCTCTGTAAACGGCCCCTCCTCCAGGGCGGCATCATAGAGGGCCTTGAGCGTGGCCCTGTCCGCATAGGTGTTTGTCCATGCCTGGAAGTAGATGCTGAACAGCTCTGCCTTGTAGCGTCGCGCCAAGAATGCGCGCCCATGCTCTATCTGGCTCTTAAGGGAGGCACATCGCTCAGGGAGGGAGGGGACGGCACTCGGGGATGCCTTGCTGAGCCTCTCATCAAAGGCACTTGCATGGGAGTAGGAGCTCTCGCTCCTTCTTTGGTACATCGAACGCGCACCAGTGCCGTCGCAATAGGCACATCCGCCCTCCCTGCCCTCATCCCGATTCGGGCAGGAGAAGCCTGCATCAAGGCCTATGCGATAGACACGCTTGCCGTAGAGCTCGACAAGGTGGTCGGCATACCCTCTCCAACGCAAGGGCATCAGAGGATTTCGATCGCCAGCGAAACCTGACCGAGAATACTTGCCCCCAAGCGTACGATGACATCGCCCAAGGGGGTCTGCAGTCCCAGGCCCACACTCATGCCGGCATCAACATCAAATCCAGAGGAGAGCCAGAACCCTGCACAACAAGGGGAAGTGGGAACCTGATAGGGATCGTAGAGGTCCATCATGGCGATCTTTGCCGTGACCTGCACAAAGGATTTGAACCCTAGGAACGTTCCCATATTGTACTGGTAGAGCCCCCCCACCAGGGCAATGTCCCGCTTCAAGGAACCTGCACTATAGCCAGGGAACGCACTGAGCCCCCCCAGGTCGACATAGGAGGTGAGAAGCTGATAGGGCAGGCGCATCATCGCCAGGTGCACATTATATTCCAGTGATGACTTGCCACCGATGGAAAAACGATGTCTCCAAGCGCCCTGCATACCAAAGTTCGGGTCCTCTTCCAATCCTACTGATACGACATACTCCCCACGCACACCAGAGGAGGCGAAGGTTGAGAGCTGGGTATCCCAGACCAGTGAGGCATAAAGCGAAGGGATGGTGAGAAACGGAGGGTTCCAGGCACTGCCATAGAGATAGACAACATCCACCAGACCACCAAAACCGAGCCTTCCATAATCAAGGAATCTGTACGCCATGCTCAGGTCCACACTGAAGCCCTTGTCCAGAGAGACCACCCTTTGGCCGTTGACCATGCTGTTCAGAGGAGTGAAGCCCCCTCCCATATAGGTAAAGGAGAAGTCCAGGTCCAAAGAGGAGCTCGGTGAGGTATAAAAGGGGTAGAGCAGGGATGTCCTGATCTTGGAGGTCTGCCCCAGGGAGGCCAGGATTTCCAAGGAGAACTTGGAATCCATCATGTTGGAGATGCGTGCATTGACGCGGGCATCTGCCGAGAGCCAGACATCTCCGTTGGGAGTATTGTTGGAAACCCCTGTACTGCCGGAAAGGCCCAGGCTTATGTTGGATTCACTTTTCTTTGAGGACTGGATATGGACAACCAGAACCCCCTTGCCCTTTTTGATGTACGACATCTGGTAGGTGGCGGAGGAGAGGCGGTAGTGCTTCTTTACCAGCGCAAGGGAGTGTGTGAGCTCCCTTTTGGTTGCATCATCCAGCTTCCGACCAACAAACTGGGAAAAATGCTCTTCCTGTGGAATCGTGGCGGCGGGAAACAGCGACACATCCACAACCCTGATGATGGCGATAGTAGGGTCATCCTTGGCCAGGTAGGTGCCCTCCCTGCCCTCCTCCCTCACGACAAGGGGACGGTCGGCGGCGATGAGACTTGCAAGCTCGGAGAGCTCGCTCGCCTTATCCTCACACGCCTCCTCTCCTTTGCTGATGATCTGCTGGTGCTTGGTGAAGTCCAAGACAAGGATGTCCGACAGTTCAGGGAATATCATCAGGTCGGCCAGGGGGTACTGGCTTTGGGCCTTGATCTGGGTGACCAAGGTCATGGTCTGCATGACCATGCTGGACAGCGATCCCAGCAAGGCCTCAACGCTTTGGATGCTTGCATTCACATCACAGGCGATGACGATGTCATAGCCAAGGTCCTTGGCTACCTGTATCGGCAGGTTGTCCACAATACCCCCATCGACGGCATAGCTGCCGTCAAGCTGGGGGTATGGGGTAAAGACTATGGGGATGGAGATGCTCGACCGCACCGCTGTGATCAGCGAGCCTTTTTCGTAGATAATCTTTTCGCCGTTGACCACATTGGCACCGATGCATCGGAAGGGGATCTCCAGGTCATCGAAATCCAGGAAATCGGTAAGTTTGGAAAATACTGAGGAGAGCATCCCCATGACCATCTGGTCGCCCAACAACCCCGGGGAGGTCCCGAACCCCTGCTTGTCAAAGCCCAGGGAGAAGACATTGCTATGGGTGGGCTCAAAGGCCGGGGCAACATCATAGGATGTGCTCAGGGAGTTTGCCAGGAACAGGGTGGAGAAGTTTGGGTCTGCAGCCAGGGCTCGGATCTCAAGAGGGCTGTAGCCTGCAGCATAGAGCGACCCTACCAGGGCCCCCATGCTGGTTCCCACCACCATATCAATGGGGATGCCATACCGCTCGAGCGCCTCGATGACGGCAATGTGTGCAAGCCCCCTTGCCCCACCTCCAGAGAGGACCAAGGCTACCGATGGCCTTGAGGCAAACAGGGAAAAACTGCACAAGAGCACAACAAGCAGGGAAGAAGCTCGCCTTTTCATGGTTATCCTAACTTTGCTCCTAGAAACGTACGATTACCTGGTAGGAATGATGCCCAGTCCATCTCCTTACGCTTGTCCAATTGCATGCGGTCCACCCAGAGCAGGCCGTCAGAAGTGGCAATGGCCACCCCCCTTCCCTTCTCTTTTGCAACGACGGTGCCGACCTCCGTTCCTTGAGGAACGGCATCAAGGCCCGCATCCTCCAGAGACCCAACAACTGAGGTGATGAACAGTGTCTGCCCCTCATAGGTAGTATAGGCCTTAGGCCAGGGAATCATAGCCCTGACCAGGGCATGCAGGGTCTTTGCAGGGAGGCTCCAGTCCAAGAATGCCATCTCACGCGTGATGAGGGTGGTATAGGTAGGTTCTCCCTGTTGGGGGAGGAACTCTCCTGTTCCTCTAGAAACGCTCTGCAATGCTTCCAAGGCCAGGAGGGCAGCTTTTTCCTTGACCAGGTCGGTCAGCGTCTGGGTAGTCTCATCGCCTAGGAGGGCAAACTCCTCACAAAGGAGCAGGTCCCCGCTATCCATCTCAGAGGCAAGGCGCTGGATGCTTATGCCTGTGCTCCGGTACTGGTTGAGAATTGCGCCCTGGATAGGGGAAGGGCCTCGCAGCAGAGGCAGCATGGAGGGGTGTATGTTAAGCTTCTCCCCAGAAAACAGTGAGAGAAAGCGCGGTCCGAATATCTTGCCATAGGCAAAGCAGACCAGGGTGTCACACCCGTAGGAGGCGACAAGAGCCCGCGCTTCGGTGCGCAGCCTTTCGGGCTGCAATACAGGAAGGCCCAGCCTCAGGGCCTCCTCCTTCACAGCAGAAGGGACCAGGGCATTCCCCCTGGACCCTTTCTTGTCGGCATTGGTCAGAACCGCCCCCACATCAAAGTGTTCGGCAAGGATGCGCAGGGTGGGTACAGCTATGTCGGGGGTCCCTGCAAACAGGATCCTCACGCCTTTCGCCCCTTGCCTCTCCTATTCTTTTTTTCGTAGGCCTTGACCATGCTCTCCCGCTCTTCAGCGGTGAGACGGTCGATGAACAGCGTTCCGTTGAGATGGTCGTTCTCGTGCTGGATGGCTCGGGCGAGCAGGCCGTCCGCCTTGAGGGTAAAGGGTTTTCCCTCGATGTCCTGTGCCTGCACGCTTATCCTTGCAGGACGCTCGACATCATGCCAGACGCCGGGAACAGAGAGACAGCCCTCTTCTGAGCAGTCGGTCTCTATGGATGTCTCCAGTATCTGGGGGTTTATATATGCGCGTTTCTCCACTCCGTGGAT
>CAZGOK010000044.1:0-11674 GCA_964527665.1 uncultured Sphaerochaeta sp. | reverse complement strand
GCAACCAGAGAGTTGCAAGCCCTCTCTCCCCTTGCTATACTGGCGCGAGGCTACACGCTCGTCTATGATTCACAGGGAAAAGCCCTCCACAATCGAGAACAAGCCAAGGTTGGAGACCATATCAAACTGACATTCATCGACGGAAGCCGAAAGGCCCTCATAGAGGAGTAATGCATGAGTTTTGAAACAGATGTATCCAGAATCGAGGAGATTGCCCAGAAGCTCAACGCTTCGGATACAAGCCTTGAAGAGAGCCTTGCCCTGTTCGAAGAGGGAATGCTCCTATCCAAAAAGCTGGAGAAAACACTTTCAGAGGCCAAAGGCCGCGTTGAGATCGTGTTGGGAGACGAGACCGAGAGCGCCGAAATAACCCCATTCTAAAAAGGCTCAACCATGGCAGAAAAGAACAAGATCATCTTCCTCATCCAATGCGAGGACCGCAAGGGAATCCTCGCAGCAACAACCAACTGGTTCTATACCAAAGGGTACAACATCCTCCATTGTCAGCAGCACACCGACAATATAGAGAAGCGATACTTCATGCGCATCGAACTGGATATGCAGGACCTGAACACCACGCGCAAAGAGCTGGAGGATGAGTTCTCCCTCTTTGCCGGGGAATACCAACTCTCATGGGAGTGTCACTACAGCGACTATCTCTCAAGGGTGGCCATCATGGTTAGCAAGACCAGCCACTGCCTGTATGACCTGCTGACACGCAAAAACGAAGGCGAGCTGAAGTGTGAGATCTCCCTGATCATCAGCAACCATCCCGACCTCGAGGTTGTAGCCAACCAGTTCCGAATACCCTTCTACTACCTGCCCATAACTGCAGCGACCAAACAGAGCCAGGAGGAGAAGGTCCTCACCCTGCTGAGGCGCTTCGACATCGACCTGGTGGTCCTAGCCCGCTATATGCAGATACTTACAGGTGAGTTCACCCATGCATGGCAGGGCAAGATCATAAACATCCACCATGGCTTCCTACCGGCCTTCCAGGGGGCAAACCCCTATCGTAGGGCGTATGAGCGGGGGGTGAAGATGATCGGGGCCACAGCCCACTATGCCAGCGAGGACCTCGACCAGGGTCCCATCATCGAACAGGATGTGGTGCGGGTAAACCATGAGCTCTCCCCCGACGGGCTTCGTGATGTGGGCAAGGATGTGGAGCGCAGAGTTCTTTCAAGGGCTGTCCAGGCACACTTGGAGAGCCGGGTCATCATCTGGAACAACAGGACCATCACCTTCAACATGGAGCGGTGAATGGCCTGATCTGCTTCTGATGCAAGCAAGTGGATACAACAAGAATCGTAGAGAGAAAAAGAAAAAAGCGACACTGAGAGAGGAGAAGCCCACAAGGTTTCCCCTCTCTTTTATTAGTGCAGGGAAATGGAGTATAGAGGAATGGATAGATGGCTTGTACTCTGAAAAAGAGGCAAGGCGATGAGGATTTGATCCCCATCGCCTTGAAAGCAACTTTTCCTTTTCACCCTTTTCCAGGTGGCTTACCCTTCGAAGTTCAAAGCCTTGAGGCTTGGATGGAGAAAGACCCCGTCCTTTCTGACCAGGACCCCATCAAAGTAGATCTCCCCACCGCCATACTCGGGGCGCTGGATCTGCACAAGGTCCCAGTGCACCGATGAGCGGTTGCCATTGTCGCAATCCTCATAGGCATTGCCCGGGGTGAAGTGGATGGAGCCTGCAATCTTCTCGTCAAAGAGGGTGTTGTCCATGGGATGCAGCACCCCGGGGTTGCACCCGAGGGCAAACTCCCCTATGTAGCGAGCCCCTTCATCGACATCAAGGATCTCGTTTATACGCTCATTGTCATCACTGTACGCCTCGACGATCTTGCCATCCTTGAAGACAAAGCGGACATCCTTGAACTGATGACCATGGAAGGTGCTGTCACAGTTGTACGCTATGCTCCCATTGACAGATTCCTTGACGGGACAGGAGTAGATTTCCCCGTCAGGGATGTTCATCTTCCCTGCACAGGGGATGAACCCCATCCCCTTGATGGAGAAGTGCAGGTCGGTTCCCGGTGCCTTGATATGGACCTTGTCCACGGTGTCCAGGTATTTCTTCGCCTCATCCATGGCGCTCGCCATCTTCTGGTAGTCGACCCCAGTACAGACCTCGTAAAAGAAATCCTCAAACTCAAGGGTCCCCCTGTTCGCCTGCATCGCCATGATCTCGGTGGGATAGCGAAGGACAACCCACCTTGTATGGGGAAGACGGGTCTTCATATGCACGGGGGTGTTGTACAGCTTGCCATACAGATTCGACTTCTCAGGGATGGAGGAGAGTTCCCTGACATTTGCAATGCCGCGGATGCCGATGAAGGCATCGACCTGTTTCATGCGATAGGTATCGACATCGGCCCACTTCTCCAAGGAGGCTTCGCTCGCACGCTGCACCATCGCCCGCTCAAGCCTCTGGTTCCAGACATTCACCAGGGGGAAAGCCCCCGCTTCATAGACTGCGGCGATAAGCGCCTCTGTCATGGACGTGGGGATGTCCACTGCATTGATCAGGCATGACTCCCCTTTTTGCAGGGCTACCGAATACTCCACCAGAAGCTTGGCAAGCTTCTGTTCTCTCTGATCTGCCATATTTCTGACTCCTTATCCTATTGATCGACCCTAATTTCCAGTTGTTCTTGGGTGACAGGGTGCAAAAGCTGCACCGCTGTGCAACGCAGGGCCAAGGTGGGCTGCTGCATTCCATGATAGAACGTATCGCCGTCCAGTGGCCACCCACTCCATGCGAGGTGGGCCCTCACCTGGTGATGGAAGCCTGAGGAGAGCCTGCAGGTAAACTGCTTGGCCCCGTTGTCCGCCTCCCCACCATAGCAAACCTTGGTCAGGTACCAGACGCCGCTGCTCTTGTCCAAAAGATGCTTCGGACTCGCTGCAAGGACCGGGCGCACCTGCCTGTGATGCTCGCCATACCTACGAAAGAGGCTTCCTATGAAAACCTCCTTGCCTTTGGCTGCAAACGGGTCCTCATACGTATAGGGGGGGAAACCCGGTTCCTGCTCAGGGCGGTACTGGCTGCTTTGGGCCCTATACTCCTTCCAGAACAGGTCAGCCTTCTGGATGGTCTGCAAAAAGGAGTACGCCTCTTTTGTCCTGGCGACCACAACCAGACCACTGGTTGCAGTATCGAGACGGTGTAGCACCCCTCCCTCCCACGTGTTCTTCCCCGATATTTCAAGGACCTCAGGATAGCGCTCGCTTATAAGGGAGAGCAGGGTCTGTTTCCCTCCCGGATTATCCTTCAAAGGGACCGTGGGCAGGAGGGCCTGCTTGTCAACCACAAGAAAAGAGGGGTCCTCATGGACCACCTGCAATGCTAAAACATCTTTCATATACCTCTATGATACCAAATAAGTCGGCTCTAGGCACTATATTTTAGGAGAACTTTTCAGAGCCCTATGCTCCCGGCCCAGATTGCAGACTTATATTTTCCCTACACTCTGATCATAAGAATCCTTTGCAATACTTGCTTCCTCATGTATACTTGCCCTATGCAAGAGATTCCCATCAATACAGTCACTTCACCCAACGTTATCTTGGAGCTTATCTACCGCCTCAAGGTAAAGGACGTCATGACCACCGAAGTGGTGACAGCCACCAAAGAGACCTCCCTACGGGAGATCCAGTACATCATGCGTGAAAAGCAGGTCACCGGCCTTCCCATTGTGATGGGAAAGAGGCTGGTCGGCATAGTAAGCATGGATGACATCATCCAGGCGCTGGACAAGGGCTATATCAATGAGAAGGCACAGGACCATATGACGCGCAATCTCATTGTGCTGGAGGACGACATGCCCGTCTCCTTCGCCATAAACTACTTTGACAGGTTCTCCTACCACCGGTTCCCGGTGCTGAACAAGCACAAGGAGTTGGTGGGCATGATTACAAACCGCGACATCACCAGCACCCTGCTCATCGAGATCAACCGGGAGATTGAGGAGTTGGAGAGGCGAACCAGCACCACCAGCATGAGCGATGAGATGCATGGGGAGATCCACACCTACTCGATCATGAAAAATGATTTTGAGAGTGCAGGCTTTGCCAGCACCGAGATAAAGAAGCGACTGAAAAAAGCCGGGGTGGTGCCGCACATCATCCGTAGGGCCGCCATTGCAAGCTATGAACTGGAGATGAACCTGGTTGTCCACTCCGATGGGGGGGAGCTCATAGCTGAGTACACTCCCGAAAGCCTGCAAATAACAGCCAGGGACAACGGGCCGGGAATTTTTGATGTCAAGGAAGCGATGACCGCCGGCTGGTCGACTGCCAGCGAATGGATCAGAAGCTTGGGTTTTGGTGCCGGTATGGGCCTTCCCAACGTCAAGTCTGTTGCCGATGAGTTTGCCATAGAGAGTGACCTCAATGGCACGACTGTAGTGTGTAGCATCAAGTTGAAAAGTGACGAGGAGAAATAGCATGCAAGTAAAGGATTTGGCCACCCTGGAGGGCTTTGTAACCCAGACCATGGAGAATGGCGAAGAAGGCATCAACGATGCATATACAGGGGACCTGCTCAGCGACGTGATGGGCAACGCACCGGATGCGAGTGTGCTCATAACCATCCAAGCCCATAAGAACACCGTGGCAGTGGCCTCCCTTGCAGGCATCCAGGCAATAGTGATCTGCAACAACCGCTCCACTCCCCCTGACATGCTGCAGGCGGCGAAGGAGGAGCAGGTGGCGGTCTTTACCTTTGAAGGCACCCAGTTTGAAGCAAGCTGCAAGGTTGCCTGTCTCCTGGGAAAGGTTGATGCTTGTAAAGGTTGACCTACATAACCACTCCTGCCTCTCCCCTTGCGGAAGCGACGACCTCACCCCTGCCCTGCTCGCCGTGGAGGCGATGGAGCAGGGTATCCAGATCCTCGCCCTCACCGACCATAACAGTGCGCGCAACCTGCCCGCCTTCAAGGAGGCGTGCGAGCTCTGCTCGATCATGCCCATGTTCGGCATTGAGGTGACCACCGTCGAAGAAGTGCATGTACTGACCCTGTTTGAAAAAATCGATGATGCGATGCAGTTCGGCACCTTCATTGAGTTTCTATTGCCCCCCATCAAGAACAACCCCCGTCTCTTTGGCAACCAGATGGTTGTCAATGTGGAGGGGGAGGTGCTGCAGACGGTGGAGAAGCTGCTCATCAGCACCAGCGGCATCAGCTTCAGCGACGTCGTCGAAGAGGCCCTCAGCCGGGATGCCCTGGTCATCCCGGCTCATATCGACAAACTGGCCAACAGTGTCCTTGCCAACCTGGGCTTCTTGCCCAACCTTCCCTACTCCGCACTAGAAGCTATCAGGGTTCCTGTCGATGCTGAGACCTACAACAAAACACTGCTGACCGGTAGCGACGCCCACATGCTAGAGCAAGTGGGCAGACGCTCATGTTATCTTGAGATGGATGAGATATCCTTTGAAGCGCTCAAGGCGGGACTCGTACGCGGAAACGTTACATACAAGGCATAACTTAACCCAACTTCTCACACCCATCCTGCGTCACATCAGCACCAATAAAATTTTGGTGTCTCCTGTCAAGCCATCACTTATACAAAATCAAGAATATCATCAATCCTCATCCAGAGCTCTCAAAGTGCATTCTAACCTTGTCACAAGTGGATCATTGACCACTTCATCTTTTTACTTCTTACATGTTTAAGCATGTGATATGTAACAAGTAAATCCTAACTTCCTCTAACATGTGACAATGTTTTAAGTTTCTACATTATAACGAATTACCTCTCTTTACCGTTGACATCTTCTTGCTTGTACCTCATCATATAGATGAAAAGACGTTACAAGGAAGTGGTGATGAAGAAGTTAGCAAAAATAATAGGCATTACTCTCATTCTGGCAATAGCCTCCACCTCCCTATTCGCAACGGCCACCTATGAACAGGCAGTCATAAGGATTACAGCATATGTCCCTGAGAAGACCACCTTCTCCCTATTCGACGATTCGGTTATCATAGCGTCCAATGCCTACAACTTTACCTATGCCGTAGAGGAATCGATCGGGATGAAGACCCTTTTCGTGAAGGCAACCTAACAGAACACTAAGCGGGTGCGGAGCAACAAGCTTGCAATATGGGGGTCAGTGATTTGGGAAAAAATCACTGACCTCTCTTTTTTGCTCCTCCCCCGACAATGTTTCTTGCCCAGGGAGGGGTTCTCCTTGTGAAAAATGCTCCAGCAAGAAACCTTCAAGCTGGTCATCACATCTTCAGGTATGGCCAACAGGTTTTCTAGGATACTTTCAGGAATGACTGCCTCGTATGATTTGGTTTTGATAGTATATGGTAAGCAGCCTTGCAAAAGGCTTTTCGGGAATGTACCCACAGCCCTTTCTTTCCAACCCAATAGGAGCACCAGATTCATATCGTGCCACCCCTAGGACCAGAGCTAGAAATGCCTTGCTAGCAGGATCCCTTGTGCCGCCCAGTGCATAACTTCATCCAACTTATACAGGCCATCCTACGTCACATCAACATCTTTCAAAACTACGTGACTCCTGTCACGCCAAAACATCTACCAAACCAAAAAAATCACAAAACCCAAACAGGCTGTACAGGATGCATTTCCTTTCTGTCATACGTATCTTCTAGAGCAACTTATACAGCAACATATCACATGTTTAAGCATGTGATATGTAATAAGTATTTTTAAACTTCTTCTAACATGTGACATTTAGCAAGTTTATACAATATAATGAATTACTTAAAATAAACGTTGACATCCTCTTACATATACGCAATCATAAACATGTAAGAAGCAACAACGAAGGAAGTAAAGATGAAGAAGTTAGCAAAGACAGTAGCAATAACCATCCTCGTGGCCCTGGCCACCACTTCCCTATTCGCAGCCAATGGGAATCAGACGGCAGTTGCAAGACTTACAGCTTACATTGCAGAAAGAACGACCTTCACCACATACGACGACACCTTCGTCGTAGATTCCAATGCACACAACTTCACCTATTCGGTTGCGGAGAACAACAGGACAAAGATGCTTTTCGTGGTAGCCAACTAAGATGAATTAAGCGGGTCCGGACAGACAAGCTTGCAATATGGGGGTCAATGATTTTGGGAAAAGTCATTGGCTCCTGCTCTTTTGTCCGTCACGCGCATCATTTAACAATCCCATAACCCTTCCACTACAGGAAAAATATGATGTTCTCTTGGGAATGCAACAAGGGGCTGTTCAGTTGAACAGCCCCTTGTGCAGTGATTCTTGGTCAGCTCTAGTTGTTGCTTGACCTTCCGAAGATCCTCAGCAGGAACAGGAAGATGTTCAGGAAGTTCAGATAGAGCGAAAGGGCTCCGATGATGCTCATCTTGGTAAAGGTATCCTCATCCATGGAGGGGCCGTACTCGTTGTTCATCCTGACAAGCCTTTGCGTATCGAAGGCGGTGAGGCCCAGGAAGAGGCCGACACCCAGGAAACTGAGGATGTACTCAAATCCTGAGGAGCGGAAGAAAAAATTCATCAGCGACGCTATGATCAGGCCCCACAGCGCCATGCGCAGGTAGTAGCCCAAACCCGAGAGGTCCCGCTTGGTTCCCATCGCATAGACACTCATGCCGGCGAACATCAGAGCCGTGGTCAGGAATGTCTTGTAGATCACAGCCCCGCTATAGACGGCAAAGATGGTGCTCAGCATCACCCCTGTAAGGGCCGAATAGGCAAGGAATGCCCCGATGGCACTGCTTTGGCTCATCTTCTCCAGCCTGGAGGTCAGATAAAATACCAGGGCGAACTCTCCGATGATGACCAACAGCAGCCCCATGCCGTTGCCGACCAGGGCACGCATGAGCGGGGGGTTGCTTGCCAGGAAAAAGGCCACCACACCGGTAAGCCCAAGGCCTGCTGTCATCCAAAGATACACACTCTGTACTATACTTCTTTCCCGTGCCACCACATTGTTCAGCACTGTTTGTTTGTTTTGCGCCATTTGAAAGCCTCCTAACACTATTCCATAATGTCTGCAATTTCTTTCCAATAGTCAACTGAGGAGGACCCACTTGCTGACAAAGCTAGGCAAGGCAGTGTTGCAATGGTATAGTCAAAGCCATGAAAAGGTTCTTTCCCCTACTTGCCATACTCATCTTCCTCAGCGGCTGCTCCACCCTTCCAAACCAGAAAGAGGGGGGTCAGGAGGAGATACGCACAGCCCTGCGCGAAGTGGTGCAGAGTGCAAGCGAACGGGTCGAGGCAACCACATACTCCCAAATGACGCTCCTGATGATGCTTCCTCCCTCTTCCTCCCCCCTATTGGAGCAGAAGCAGATCCCGCGCCTGGATGAGCACCTGCAGCTCTGGACCCGTCAGGTGGTCGCTGCCTTCAGGCAGGGGACCATAGCAATGCCTCTGGTGCTCAAGCCCTACATTGAAAAGCTGGTGATCGCTGACCCCCAGGCTGTCATGCTGCGAAGCGACAGCAGCGCAACAGGACTCCTGGCAGATACATATCACAAGGAAATAGAAGCCGAGGTACGCTCGATGCTTGCAGGGTACCTGAAGGGGAGCACCCTGACCTGGCAGATGCTTACCGACAGGTATGGAATCTGGTCACGCTCAAAGGTCCTGCTTGGAGAAGAACCCCTGCCTATACTGGGCCCTGACCCTCAGGAGCACCTGGTGAGGATATTTTTCACAACTTACCTGGAGACCCTGGCCCGTGAAGAGCTCAACCTGAGGACTACCCCGGTATTCCAGGGTACGGGGTCATTCTACGAGATACTCAACAAAAAGGCTCAACTATGAATCTTTTCGAATCTGCAAACGAACAGAGCGCCGACCGCCACCAGCCGCTTGCCTACCGCATGCGTCCGAGGGTCCTTGATGAGTATATAGGCCAGGATGCCATCATAGGGAAAGGGCGGCTGCTCAGAAGGGCCATCCAGGCCGACCAGCTCTCCTCGGTCATCTTCTACGGCCCGCCGGGGACGGGAAAGACAACCTTGGCCCGGGTGATAGCCAATACCACAAAAAGACATTTCAGCACACTCAATGCAGTGCTTTCGGGGGTGAAGGAGCTTCGCTACGAAATAGATGAGGCAAAGAATCGGTTTCAGCTTTTCGAGCAGAGGACCATCCTCTTCATCGATGAGGTCCACCGGTGGAACAAAAGCCAACAGGATGCCCTCCTGCCATGGGTGGAGAACGGCACCTTCATCCTCATAGGGGCTACGACGGAGAACCCCTTCTTTGAGGTGAACGCCGCCTTAGTGAGCCGGTCACGGATCTTCCAGCTCAAAAGCCTTACAGAGACGGACTTGCACCAGATAGCCCTCCAGGCCCTGGGGGACAAGAGCCGCGGCTACGGATCGTTTGAGGTGAGCTTTGATGAGGGAGCTCTGGAGCACCTCATCACCGTCGCCAACGGGGATGCCCGCTCGCTGCTCAACGCCCTGCAGCTTGCAGTGGAGACCTCTGTCGACCACTTCCCCCCTCCCCAGAAGACACACATCCACATCTCCAGCGATGCCGCCGAACAGAGCATCCAACAAAAGGCAGTGCTCTATGACAAGGAGGGCGACTATCATTTCGATGTCATCAGCGCCTTCATAAAGAGCCTTAGGGGCAGTGATCCCGATGCCGCCCTCTACTGGCTTGCCAGGATGGTAAGTGCGGGGGAGGACCCCAAGTTCATCTTCAGAAGGATGCTCATCAGCGCCTGTGAGGATGTGGGCCTTGCCGACCCGAATGCGATAGTGGTGGTGGAGTCTGCAGCCCAGGCCTTTGAGAGGATCGGCTTTCCTGAAGGGAGGTTCCACCTCACCCATGCAGCTCTCTATTTGGCGACGGCACCGAAAAGCAACTCCTCGATGGCATTCTTCGATGCCCTCAAGGGCGTTGAGCAGGAGGCCCAGGACGAGGTGCCCAACCATCTCAGGGATGGAAACCGTGACGCCAAGGGCTTTGGCCATGGCCAGGGCTACCTCTATCCCCATGCATTCCAGGACCACTGGGTTGCCCAGCAGTACCTGCCTGCCGCCCTGCAGGGGAAGGTGTACTACCAACCCAGCGACCAGGGCTACGAAAAGAACATCAGAAGCGAGGTCAGCCGCCGCAGGGAAGAGCAGCTGGAGAGCATCGAAGCCGATGCATTTGTCGAGAACCTCACCTACTCCCCCGGGGACAAGGAGCGCCAGCGGTGGCTGAGCAGGACCACAAGCGAGCGCAGCCATATGCTGGAATCGATCCGTAGCACACTCTTCTCCACCCTCAGGCTGAAAAGAAGCGACAGGGTGCTGGTGTGCAATGCGGGGCACGGCCTGTTGCTGTGGGAGGCCTACAGGCAGACCCCTGAAGGCCTGGTGGTCGCACAGGTGCAGACCTCAGAGCAGATGCAGCACGTCAGCCACTATGCAGACTCCCTGCAGAGCCTGGAGAAGCCCACCATCATGCACTCACTCCTGGGAAAGGTGCTCCCCTCCTTGGAAGAGGGCCTGCTCTTTGAGGCGATCATAGGGCGCAACGTCCTTTCGCGCCTCTCTGAAAAGGGTTTCTTGCTGGACCAGCTGAAAAAACGGCTTGCAGACCAGGGGGTGCTTCGCTTTGCAGAGGGGGTGCCATCGGAGGGCTCACGCCTTTCGGATTTCTGCCCTTCCGAACTCAGGGAACAGCTCAAGGCGGCTGAGGCTGTCATATATGGGCCACAGGGCAACTCACTCTCCGACTGGAGCTCACCTGACCTGTTGGAAGCCTTTACAAAGCGTGGCTTCAGCGCCTCCTTGGAGGGACAGGACCTGTTTGAGAACAGGTTCATCACCAAGGCGGACATCAGGCGGTGGTTGGTTGGCTCGTACATTCCGGCATGGCAGGCACTAGGCATGGAGGTGGACCAGGGCGAGCTTGAAGAGCAGGCAGCATCAGTGCTTGCAGGCAAGAGCATCAGGTGGAAACACCACGTCGCTTTCGTCCAGGCTGTACACCTAGGGAATGAAAGCGGTGATACTGAAGAAATGTCTTTCCCAAAGAAGAATGACAACTGATTGTCTGGCAATGCTTTGCCAGAAAATGAGCCAAATTATACAATTTTTTCCACAGGGTTGTTGACAAAGAAATGCGTTTAAGGCATAGTAAGCAACGTTGAAACGCACTGGTAAAAGCCACTGCTTCAGCTTATCACGGTGGAAGTAGTTCAATGGTAGAGCACCAGATTGTGGTTCTGGCTGTTGCGGGTTCGAGCCCCGTCTTCCACCCTTCTCGAAGGAAGTGAAGCGTTCGTAGCTCAGCTGGATAGAGCACCGGACTTCGAATCCGTAGGTCGAAGGTTCGAATCCTTCCGAGCGCAACGAGACTTGCTTCTTGTATTTGACCTTGTTTTTTGTTAGTATATTTTTGTCACGGGCCGCTAGCTCAGATGGTAGAGCAGCAGACTCTTAATCTGCGGGTCAAAGGTTCGATCCCTTTGCGGCTCACTCATGGCAAACCTCTTCTTAGGGGTGCGACATGCACTGCGAGAGTGGTGAAATTGGCATACACGCCAGACTTAGGATCTGGTACCTTACGGTGTAGGGGTTCAAGTCCCCTCTCTCGCATAGTACTTTCCAATCTGTCGTAACAAGCTGATTGGTTTTGCGAAAGTAGCTCAGTGGTAGAGCTCCACCTTGCCAAGGTGGATGTCGCGGGTTCGAATC
>CAZGOK010000043.1:0-11755 GCA_964527665.1 uncultured Sphaerochaeta sp. | reverse complement strand
GGCGATAGGGCCCCTTCCAAGCTATCGGGTGGGCAGCAGCAGCGTGTAGCCCTTGCACGAAGCCTCATCGTAACTCCCTCGGTCCTCTTGCTCGATGAGCCCCTTTCAAACCTCGACGCCCTACTCCGCGAGCAGATGCGCGTGGAGATCCGCAAGATCCAGAAAGAACTGGGCATAACGGCCATCTATGTCACCCACGACCGGGTAGAGGCTATGAGCCTCTCCGACCGCGTCGTTGTCATGAAGAATGGCTTCATTCGCCAGATAGGGCCTCCTTCGGTGATCTATGAGGAGCCGAACTGTCGCTTTGTTGCAGGCTTTGTCGGCAAGGCTACCTTCTTTCCTGTAACAATACTCAGAAAAGAGGCAAAGAACTGGATTTGCAAGCTCGGAGACAAGGAAGCGGTCGTCAGCCAGGCTGGGGACAATGTCGTCGTAGGCGAGGAAGCTGTCCTGATGGCAAGGCCCGAATCTCTCAGGGTGGTGGAGCCGGGTGCCGGGCACATCGAAGGGAAGATTAGGATGAACGTCTATCTGGGAAACAGCCTGGAGTCCTTCATCAGCACCTCCTTCGGAGAGGTTCTGGTACAGGTGGACGACCCCCATGCAAAGAAGATCTATGCAGAGGGAACTGAAGTCTCCATCGACTTCGCCCCTGACCGGGTCAGGCTGCTGAACAAGGATGAAGAGTAGGCCTATAAGGCAGAAGATTTGTTATTCTGCTTTTCCTGCCTCTGTCCTTGCTAGCCAGGTTTGTATTCTCACACCAACAAGAGTGCCGGATCCTAAGGAACTGGCACTCTTCTTGGGAATTACCGCATTACTGTCAAATATGCCCTAAGGATCTGTCTGATCTTCCTAGGGTTATGATACTGGTCTCTAAAAAATTTACTTAAGGCCAATAGCCCTTGTTGTCTAAAAGCCTAAGTAGATTATCTATAAGTATTTACCAGCATTTTTGTAGGATAACAAACCTTTTGACAGAAACATTTTTGCATGCCTATACTTTCCTTAGAGATAGTATAAAGGAGCGATGTATGGAACATCACGCGAGAAAAGGGAATCATCCCTTGGCCGTGGTCGTTATCCTGTTGCTGTTGCTGTCCTTCTACTCCTGCTCACACACTCAACAAGAGACCACTGAGGCATTGTCGTACTCTCCAACCTTATTGGAATTGGAGAAGGCGCCCGTTTCCGTTCCGCTTGATGCAACTGGATATGGACGGAAATACGAAGTATTGGGATTGGAGGACTTCTCCACTGTCTTACGAGGTCCTTCCTTTGGGTTCAGGTTGGGAGAAGGAGGAACTTTCCCAACCGAATCCGATGACTACTGGATAGTGGGAAGGTCAGAGGGATTCAAACAATATCTCCAATACTATTTGACTGACAATACAAGCCTTCCCCTCAAGGCAAAGGGAACGTATGAGATTAGTTTCACCTATAAGGTGCTCGAGACCCCTGACAAAGGGTTTGAAACAATCTTCTTCTCTAACAACGGGGCATCCCGAAACGACTGGGTAGAGGCGAGTATCTTCATCAACGAACCTGCAGGCAGTGAAGGCAGGGCTTCCATGCAGGCCACTCTGAAACAGTATGATGATTACCAGGTGTTGATGAATGTCATCAACAAGGGTTCGATCGCCGTACGGGATATCCAGATCAAGGATTTGGATGAAGGGAAAATTATAGCCAAAGAGGATTGCAGAAGCGTTGTCCACACCCAATCTCTGATGCTCAGAGGTGAAGGAGAACTCCAAATCAAGCCAAGCTCCATCAAGGAGGGTGCCTTTAGTATCTTTACCAATGGGTTTGTAAAACTTTGGACCAACTACCAGCTTGTCGAACTTCCCAAGGACACGGTCATCGGGTTGGAATTTGACTACAAGGTCTTGAAACGGACAAAGGATCCTGAGCACTTGGGGTGGGTCAGGCTGTATTCAGCAGCGAAACCCCACCAAGGCCGTAGCGCCATGCAAATTCCAGGCTTTGGGGTTACACAAGGCCACTATAGTGGGGCCTTGAAAACTGGCGAGGCAGATGACTTGTATGTCCTGGAGATGGGCATCAATGATGGTTTTGAAATGGAGATAACCAACTTCACGATCACACGGCAAGATCCTGTTCCCAGAACGATAGCTGAAAACCCTGCCCAACACCTGAAAGATGCACAGTTCCCTCGTCTGGGGAACTACTTCTCAGAGTATGGGGAATGGGTTGCCCACAATGGAAGCGGATCGGCTAACGGGGAGAAGCCTGTAATGGCGTTCGCAGAGCTTGAACGCCTTCTTGCCTACAGCGATGTGGTGGTAGGCCTACATCCAATGTACAGCCTCAATGACGCGAGTGTCTCAAAAAGACTTCGATCACATAATCCCAATATCGTGTTGCTCCCCCGCATCGATACCCACCATCATCAAAACCACCCTGATTTCAAGAAAGAGTTTTCCAACCCTTTGGCAACAGCCGAATTCTTGATGCTCAAGGGCATTGAAAAGGATTGGCAGTTGCAAACGACAAAGGGCAAGGTTATCAACCTCCAGGATGGATATAGCATTATCCCGCTCAACGTTTCTCCTTTCTGCCCCTCCAACGAGAAAGGCCAGTCATATCTTGATTATTGGAAAGAGAGGGTCTTTGACCTGCATGTGAAGGATGGGACTTGGGATGGCCTGCATCTGATGGATCTCTACACCCGCGGACATGACCTGATTGCTGGTGTCTATGCCAAGTCCAAGGTTGATGCAGACTACAACAGGAACCAGATCAAGGATGAGACTCCGCCTTGGATTCATGAGATGAGCGCTGCAGCTTCGCTAACTATGATCAGGAATATGAGGGAGAAGGTGGGATTCGACGAGTTGATCATCACGAGCAACTTCTTTGACAGCACTACTGCACCCCTGGTCAATGGATCTGCACTGCTATACTTCAATGGTAACTGGTATCTGGACCGTGACATCAAACGGTTTGCAGAGGCCCAGTGGTGCTGGACAGTGAACCAGACTTTAGACTTGGAGAAGCAGTACCATGACCCCTCCTTCATGCTTTTGCAGGCATCAACGGTGTTCGGCGATACAGTACCGGAGGATAAGAGGGACCCTACAGCTGAGGATATTTCCTTACAAAGGTTTGCCCTGGGAACTGCCCTGTTGACCGATGCCTTTTACGAATACGATCTGGTCGACGGCAGAAGCGCCCCCTATTTCTTTGATGAGATGCTCGTTGATGCCAATGGTTCAAGCACAATTGAGATCTCAGGAAAAGGCTGGCTTGGCAAGGCATTGGGGGAAGCGGAACACTTGATCACAAACAGAGAGAAGGTATTATCCCTTGAGAAACCCCTGGTTCTTGGTGACAGGAACCCAAAATCAAAAGAGCTCTACAGAAGTCAAAGCAAGAGCAAGGAAAGTGAGCAATACCTCGTCGAGTTCGACTGGAAAATACTTTCGACATGCACTTCACACCCTGTGGTCGTGACCTCTGTGGATGACAAGTGGCATGATTTCTACTCGCTTCATTCCCTTCTTGAGGGTACCGGCGGGCACATAGCCTTCCATACCACCTTGGAGCCTAAGAAAGAACTTATCTATTCTGCGTACGCCGCAAGAAAGGGAAGTGTGGAAATTACCAACTTCACTATTTCCAAAGCAGATGCCGGTCTCTATCGCCGTGACTTCGAACATGGGATAGTCTTGGTCAACTCGACAAATGAGCCTAAGACCGTTAGCCTTTCCCAGATCAAGGGAAGTCTTGGAAGGACGAATATCAGACGTATCAGAGGAAGGCTCGATACGGTGACCAACAATGGACAGGAAGTAACACAAGCCATTGTTCTCAAGGCCCATGACGCCATTGTCCTCATCGCTGAATAGCATCACAGGAAAAGCTTTCTCAGATGACTTATTGAATTTGAGTATCCGGACAAGGTGGCAAAAGCCACCTTGTCCTATGTCCGACCCAAGATTGAGAGATACTACAGCTCTGTGAGCGCTACGCCCTCTTCTATGTACAGAGATTGTCCTGACTCTCCCTTACCAAGGCCTGTAACCTCGAGACCGTGTACGCTTAGCTCAACATTTCTCAGCCGTATGCCCCGTTCTGTTATCACAGGAAGACCTTGGATCATCTCACTATCCTCGATAGGTTCGAGACCTTCTGTAGCAACACCAAACGAACAGTTCTCTATGCGAAGGTTTGTGATCGGCGCTTCAGGTAGACCTACGATGAAGGCTGCCGAGGAACGTGAACCGGTTGCCGTACAGTTGGAGATGGTCACGTTTGCTATGGAGGGAGTCGTAGGAGACAGGGCAAGTTTTTCCAGAGCGAAATCAGCATCATCTACCGAACCACAACGATAGTACATGTTCAGGGTCAGGGGGCACAGGTTGTCCTGCATCCTGATATCAGAAAAGTGCAGGTTGCTGATCTTCCCTCCCCTGCCCCTTCGGGTCTTTATCCGTATCCCCCTATCGGTACCATCAAACAGGCAATCAGAAACCCTGACATCAAAGATACCAGCGGCAGTTTCGCTGCCTATAACAGCACCACCATGGGCATTCTTTACTGTGCAGTGGTCAATGCGGACATTGTTTGTAGGAATATTGGTGATGATGCCATCATCACCACTTCCACTTTTCAAGGCAATGCCGTCATCACCGACATCGATGAGACACCCTGTTATGTGAACGCTCTGGCAGGAGTCAACATCGATGCCGTCAGTGTTGGGGGCATCCTTGGCATTGATGATGACCAGGTCCTTGAAGGTGAGGTTTCTTGAGTAGAGGGGGTGCAAGGTCCAAAAGGGGCTGTTGGTGAGGGTGATGCCCTCAACGGTGATATGTTCGCTCGTGCGGATCTGCAGCAATGGGGGGCGCAAGTACTGCGACTGCCTGCCACCACCGCCTCCGCTGTGCTCCTCATAGCCGGGGTTCAACTGGGCGAGCAGCTGCTCTTTTGATGATACAGGGCCCTTCTGCAACTCCCGCTTATGCAGTGAGGCTACCCACCAGGCCTTACCCTGGCCGTCTAGGATTCCTTTCCCTGTAATGCGTATGTGCGAAGAGTTCACAATAGAGAGGCAGCTCTGCAGGCAGTAACAGTTGATCCCTTCCCAGCGCGAAAACACAGGCTCATAGAGATCCTCATCATCACTGAACAGAATCCGTGCCCCCTTTTCCAAGCGTAGGGTGATATTGCTCTTGTCGTGGATAGTCAGGGGTCCTGTCCTCCAGATACCCTCGTTGACGATGAGGGTGTCCCCACTTTGCAGGGCTGTAAGGGCCAGGGCAAAGCTTGTGCTGTTATCATGGGTAGCTCGACCGACCCCTCCGAAACTTTCCATAGAGTACTGCACGCCATAACCTCCGGGTGCTCTGCTTCCTGCGCCTCCCGGACTATCATAGAAGCTGTGACTGGTTTCTATACGGAGGGGCAAAGAGTTTTTCTGCACGAGCTAATAGTGAACCTTGCCACACTCCGTTGGCAAGGTTCTTTGGTGACCAGTTTTTGCAGAATACAGACCTAGAACAGGAAAGGCTGGGCAAACGAGACAGGACGCTTGTTGTCGGCGAGCACCTTCTCCATATAGACACTATCGAGGGAAAGGTCATCGACCAGCCTGAGCAGGAGCTCCTCAGGGACAAGGTTGTGCTCGCAGAACAGGAAGATGAGTGCCTTCTCTGCGATGTTCGCCGGCTTGAGGGAGTTGAAGTAGATCGCCTCATCAGGCTTGCCCTTGTAGCGACCCTGGATATTGGCAAACAGCATCGAGCTCTCCATATCGTGCTTGAGGGCGTCCAGCTCCTTGCGCAGGGCCTTCTCCTCCCCTCGTGCAGCCTGCTCCCCAAGGGGCTTGAGGTGGAAGAAGGTATACTCCTTTCCTGGCAGGTAGTGGTGCTCGTCACACCTGGCGGCATAGTTTGGCTCGAGGTTGCTGCTTTTGAAGGCATCACCTCCCACTATGATCAGGGGATCGAAATAGAGGGCCGGACACTCCTGTTCGTCGACCTGGTAGTAGCGGTAGGTATTGAAGGCATCCTCCATGCAGTCCGGATGCTCACAGTACGCGGTAAGGGGGATGACGTCGGTGGCGATGTCCAGCATCAGGCGTGCAGTCGAATTGAAGATGTCCCTGCGGAAGTTGAGGATCAGGGTGGGGAAGATGAACATGACCCCACGCTCGAAGCTGTGGTTACGCACCACATAGGCGAGCCTCTCATCGAAGAAGGAGGCCTCGTCTATGATGAAGGTACCCACTGTAGGGTTGTCCCTGAGCACCTCCTCAAGGCCGAAGGAGTCACGGATCTTGGCGATGTTGGTACCACAGCTTATATAGCCGCTGCGGTAGCACAGCGCATCCTCGGGATACTCGGAGAACCTCTGCCCGTCAATTTCGCTGCGGACGAAAAAGACCTTGCGGCGGTCCACCTCACCACTGCTGGTCAGGGCGCGCACCTTCTCTCCTTTCTTTTGCGCTATGGCGGCGTCACGCCAGACCCTGGCGGCAAACTCGGTCTTGCCCGAGCCCATAGGCCCTATAAGAAGGACCCTGCGCCCAGGATTGGTGAAGTCGAAATGCGAGAAGGTGGTATGTATATCGATGGTGGGGAACCCAAGGCTCTTGAGAAAATCAGTTCCCTCACCCTGAGGGTCAATTCGCGGCATTCTGCCCCTCTACAATGGCAATCCCACTGGAAGCGCCGATCCTGGTAGCACCGGCCTCGATCATCGCCTTCGCCTCTTCATAGGTATGGATACCACCGGATGCCTTGATCCCAAAGTCAGGTCCAACAGCCTTGCGCATGATGCGGATGTCGGTTTCCTTCGCCCCTGCGGTGGAGAAACCTGTGGAGGTCTTCACATAATCAGCTCCGGCTGTCTTTGCAAGACGGCAGGCACGGGCCTTCTGTTCGTCTGTGAGCAGACAGGTTTCAATGATGACCTTCAGGGTCTTCTTCCCGCAAGCCTGCTTTACCTTTGCTATATCATCCAAAACAAGATCATCGTCATGATTCTTCAGCCATCCTACATTGATGACCATATCTATCTCGTCAGCGCCTTCTGTAACAGCGCGCTTTGCCTCAAAAGCCTTGCTCTCTGTAGCCATGGCCCCAAGTGGGAACCCAACAACTGTACAGACCTTGACTTCACTTTTTGCCAAAAGCTTGGCACACAAGGGAACCCAACAACTATTCACACAAACTGAAGCAAAATTCCACTGATGGGCCTCTTTGCAGATCTGTTCTATCTTCCCGCGCGTTGTGTTAGCGGCGAGAACCGTGTGGTCGATGTACTTGGCGACATCCTCTACTATCATGGCAACCTCCATTGCTTAAGGTACACAGTAAGCTTACTCCAAATCCCTATTGCTATCAACGGAATTATACAAAGTGGGTATAAGGAGAAAGCTTGACGAAGTGTTCACAGCACTATACCCTATGTCTCATGATTTTAGAAACCATTGAGAAGTATTATACGTGGGCACTCATCGCCATCCTGCTGGTGAATTTCACCCAAAGAAAGATTCCCCGCACGGAAAAAAAACGGTTTGCTACCATCTATCTGGCAGCAATTCTCCTGGTGTTTGAGGTGGGTATCGTAACCATCCTCTCCCGGGGCATGAACCACAACCTTGCCTGGCTTGTGTTTGCCCTCTGTGTCGGGCTTCTCTACCTGTTGAGAAACAAGGCCCTGCCCTTCAGGATACACTGCGTCGAGTGTGGGACACGCCTTGATTTCAACCATATCATCGGCCATGACAACAACACCTGCGCCGACTGCTACAACAAGGCCCATCCTGAAGAGGCCGCTGCAGAAGCTGCAAAGAAGCCCAAACCTGTCCAAGTTGTGGAGGAGGATGTACCTCTGGTAGTCCCCGATACAGTTGCCGAGATGGACTGGGATGCGTGGGACCCCAAGGAGGTATGTGTCATCACCTACCTCTTTGACAAGGACCAGGTGCTGCTCATCGACAAGAAGACAGGGTTGGGAACAGGCCTGGTCAACGCACCCGGGGGCCACATCGAGCTAGCCGAGACAGCAACAGAAGCCGCCATCAGGGAGTTCAAGGAAGAGACCGAGCTTGACATCCATGACCCAAAACTGGTCGGTAGGCTCAACTTCCAATTCAAGGACGGCCTGTCCGAACGCGCCTATGTCTTCTTTGCCCATTCCTATAGCGGCACAGCCGCCGAGACCGAAGAGGCCAGACCTTTCTGGTGCCCCATCAAGGACATTCCCTATGACAAGATGTGGGAGGATGACCTACACTGGTTGCCCCAGGCACTTGAAGGTAAAAACTTTGAAGGGTTCTTCATTTTCGACGGACAGGTGATGCTCGACAAGCTGGTGAACATCGAGGAAGATGACCAGGAGTAACGTAGGGCTCGGCTGCTGGCAGTTCGGGCCCTCTTTCGGGTTTTGGGAGGATCAGAGGAGGACCGATTCGCTTCGCGTCCTCCACGCCGCCCTCCGAGAGGGCATACGACACTTCGATACAGCCGCTTCCTATGGAAACGGCAGCAGCGAACAGATCCTGGGCCAACAGCTGAAGCGGTTCTCCAACACCATAGGGCGCGAAGAGCTCTCTATTGCAACGAAGATAATGCCCAAGGGCCATTGCCTTGTCAGAAAGGATGTGCTCAAGAGCATCTCCAGGCTCTGCACCCCCTACCTAGATATCCTCTACCTCCACTGGCCGAGTAGCGAGCTTGACCTCTTCCCCATCCTCGATGCCATGACAGAGCTCAGGGACGAAGGGGTAGTGCGCTCCCTGGGCCTGAGCAACTTTCCCCTTGCCCTACTACCCCAATTCGAACACTATCCCATCACGTACCTGCAGAGCCCTTGTTCCCTCCTTTGGACCCAAAACAAACCAGAGCTCATCGCCTACTGCAAACAGAGGTCGATCAAGATGGTGGGCTACAGCCCCCTGGGCTTGGGTTTGCTCAATGGAAGCCACCTCAATGCCCCTGGTGACAGCAGAGGGAATCTCTATCCCTTCTCTGAAACCTCCTACCCCACCTACAAGGGTCTCTATGCTATACTTACAGCCATCAGTGAGGAGCATCAGAGCACGATGGCTCAGGTGGCCCTCGCTTGGGCGATGGGCCAGGGCTTTGACCTCCTGCTCCTTGGAGCGAGAGACAAAGCACAGCTGGAGGAGAACCTGGCAGCTGGGTCGATACGGCTTTCTGAGGATGAACGCTCTGCCCTGGACAGGGCAGCCTCACTGCTTGGCGCAACGATCCCTGCAGGACAGGACAATCTATTCGGACACAGGTGGTAGAGGTGAGAATTCCCTTGGAGAGTGCACACACGGAGCTGGAGGTACGCAAGTCAAGATTCCTTGCCCTTGCCACTCCCTGCACCTCCCTATCAGAAGCAAAAAGCATGGTCGCCACCCTAAAGGCGGAGCACCCGGGAGCAAACCATGTGGTGCATGCCGCAGTGGTCGGAGAGAGGGGCGATGAGTTCAGCTACAGCGATGACCGCGAGCCCAGGAACACTGCAGGGCGCCCTGCCCTGGAGGTGCTCAAAGGTAGCGGCATCACCAATGTGGCGATCTTCATCGTACGGTATTTCGGAGGGACCCTGCTGGGGACAGGGGGCCTGGTGAAGGCTTATGGTGACAGCGCCAAAAGCGTCCTGGAGATACTCAAGACTGAAGAGCTCATAGAGAAGTGCTCCTTCTCCATAACAACAACCTATAATCTGTATGAGCCCATAAAGAAACTGCTTATAGAAGCACAAGCGGCAATCATTGACGAACAATTCACTACCGATGTCCTCATCGGAGGAACGCTTGCAATCACCGAAAAAGAGCAGGTTTCACAGGCAGTGACAGAACTCTCCAACGGTCGTGACCACGTGATCTTTACCTAACGGAAAGTTTGCTGAACTTGAGGTCGGGCCCATCTTCATCAACCTCAGGCCCCTCTTTGAACAGCGGCCCCGATTCTTCATAGAGCTGGTTGTGGTCCACGAGCTCAACCAGGCGTATGGCTATGGACAGGGCGTGCTCCACCGCCTTGGGCTCTATGGCGGAGACTACATCGTCAGGGGTGTGGTAGACGGCGGGCTTGCTGCGGTCGTCCCAGGCTACTGCAGTGAGGGTGGTGGCATCGATGCCACACCGTGCACTTGAGGCTGCATCGGTGCCGCCGGCAAAGATCGGGATAGGGGCACTGTGAGCCTGGTAGCCCATCCCCTGGGCGATGTGGACACAACGCCTGGCAAGCTTGGCTGAGAGGGGCTGCAGCCCGTTTACATCACGTTCTAGAAAGGTCAGCTCATCTTCATAGTAGGGAGAATCAAAGTTCAGATGGATCGGGTCCTCAAGCAGGTCCAGGTTCTGGTCGAACCAGTGGCGCGAGCCTCTGAGGCCCACCTCCTCACCATCGAACGAGCAGAAGACCAGGCGGGTATTGAGCAATGGCTGTCCACATTTTTTCTTCCAATCGAAAAACCGGGCAAGCTGCACTGCCATGCTTGAGGAGATGAGGTTGTCCCCGGCTCCGGGGGAACCCTCCTCGAGCACAAAGCCACGCAGGGGGAACAGCAGGGGAATTCCCAGGGTAAGCAGGAAGTTCAGGATGAAGTTGGCCAACGGTGGCACGTTGATGACAAACAGACGAAAGCTGAGCAGTTCGGTAAAGAGCTGTACAACTGCAGAAAACCCCAACAGGGCAAAGAGGAAAAAAGGCGCGAGCACCTTCTTGTAATAGGATTTCCGGTCCAGCTTGTTATATCGGTAAAGACGGGCGCTATCATGGTGTCCGCTGAAGATGACGGTGTGCAGGACCTCATTTTCCGGTTCTATGATGCCATGGCAGTTGGCACCAAGCGAAGAGGGGGTATGTTTTTCCCCAAAAGGCTTGAAAACCAGAAATTCCCGGAATACATACAAGCAGAACAGCAGGTAGATAACCGTCCCCAGAACGGGCAGGCCAAACCAAAGGAAAACGAGGACCGTCGGGTAGGCGATCACCATAAGTTTCAGCCAGAGGGTGTATGCCCGGCTATGCAGGGTAAATTCCCGATATTCTGTGGTAGTGCAGTATTTTTTCAGGTGTTCTTCAAGAAGAGCCGCACTTTGCCTGCTCGCCTCTGTTCCCGCAACCCTTGCACCTACCTTCTCAATGATGGATGAGGTGAGCTCAAGGGCCAATTGGGCGAGCCTGCCTGCCTTTAGGGTATCAAGCTTTGGCCTTGTTGGCTCGCTCTCTTCTGATACCATAGAGGGTGCTATTTTCTTTCTTTTGCTAAAAATGGGGATTCTCATGTTGGTTTCATGATGCCGAGATAGGGTTGCACTGTCAAGAAAGATGGAATGCTCCCTATAGTGGCTTGACAAAGATGGAGCCACTCAATATAGTAAAAAACCGATTGGTAGCTAAGCAACCTGAGAATTGCCTGGCGTTTGCCATGGCTGTTAGTAGGGAGAGATGTCCGAGCGGTCGAAGGAGGCAGTCTTGAAAACTGTTGGGGCGCAAGTCCCCGGGGGTTCGAATCCCTCTCTCTCCGCTCATTATTTTTTTGTTCGGGATTATTGACAGTTGAATCATTACTCTGGAGAGGTGCGAGAGCGGTCGAATCGGGCTCCCTGCTAAGGAGTTGACCTGGTAACGGGTCCGGGGGTTCGAATCCCCCCTTCTCCGAATCTGTTTTTTTACAGTACGAGACCATAGCTCAGCTGGATAGAGCATCAGTTTGCGGAACTGAGGGTCGAAGGTTCGAATCCTTTTGGTCTCAT
>CAZGOK010000042.1:0-11991 GCA_964527665.1 uncultured Sphaerochaeta sp. | reverse complement strand
GCATGGACTGACTACTGGTTCAAGTATGTGGGACTCGATGGCAAGATCATCGGTATGCACAGCTTTGGAGCCTCTGCTCCAGCTGAAGATCTGTATGAGCATTTCCATATTACAGCTGATGCTGTGTATGAGGCTGCACTCTCTCTGAAGTAGGGGTATGCAGATAGTATGGTAGTGATATGCCCGCCTTTTGTAGAGGCGGGTATATCTTCTTTGTTTCTATTTCTTCTTTGTATTTCCTACTTTCTTTTTTTATTCGTTGTAGGGTTCAGTCTTCAGGTTTTGTCTCAACTTTTTCCTCTGTATCATCAGCTTTAGGCTTTAGACGCCTCTCATCACGGTAGATCACCGGCGATGCTCCAAAGAGATATTCATCATCGATAGCGGTCCTCTCCATCTTGAGCAGCTCCTGGGCTATCTTGGTGACACCTCGCCTGAAGTCAGGAGAGTTGATCTCCACTACCGTCTTGCCCCGTTGCTTGCGGTAGTGGGAGTAATGCTTCCAGAGGCTGTTGGTCATCTTTGCCGTGGTCGATGGCTTTCTCAACAGTTCCAAGACCTCTTTGCGGAACTTTGGCTCGAACTCCAGAAACTCACTTTTAGGAAGGGCAGCCAATGTGCGCCCCATTTCCCTAGCCCAGGTGTTGTCCAACTCCTGGCAGAGGAACTTCAGCTTGTACCACACATCATACAGCTCCTGCACTGTCTTGATGGGGAGGTCACTGAACCAGAGGAAAGCAAGCATCCTGCGTCTCCAGTCCCACCACTTCAGCGGACTTTGCAAGTCACTGGCAGGAATGAGGAAGTACCCCTTTTTCAAGAGGAGTGATCCAAAGGTCCCCGGAGGGTTTCCCCGTTTGGTACTCTTGAGGGTTGTGCGGTATACCCCGCATGAAGGGCTTCCATCCATATAGACATAGGCACGGGTATTGCACCGTTCAAGGGCCTCCATACAGACATTGCACCCTTCGATCATATCCTGGGTTACCAGTCGGCCATGGCGGTTCTTTACCTCGGCCTCGCCTGTCCACACATCATCGCCTGTTCCGCCGCTCAGGTGCACTGGGTCTCGGGGGATACCCATGCCAGCCATGCACTCTGGGCACACAGGACACCATGTGTAGTCAAGCTTCTCCCGCCCCAGGTGGGAAAGCATATCAAAGCCTTTTCCGTTGTAGCGTACAGGGCCGCCCATACAACAGAGGCTGATGCCTATGGAAATCTTCTGGGTTAGTATCACTGGCTGTTGCAAGTTCATTGATTTGACTCCTTATTGATTACTCTATGCTAGCATGGTTTGTTGCATATTGGGTAGAATTACCAGAAAAATTGCACGTGGTACATCATTCCTTCTTGTTTCCTACGACTCGATGGCACCTTTCTTCTTGGCATAGATGGAGGAACCCACCATGGCCAGGAGCGTGAATATGTAGGGAATGGCAAGTATGAAATCAGCGGGGATGTTCAAAGCCCCCTGTGCATAGTTGGAGAAGGCATCAGCAAGGCCAAAGATGAAGGCCGCGATAAGCAAGCCCAAGGGCTTCTTGTTTCCTAGGAAAATTACCACAAGTGCGATCCACCCTTTTCCTGCAGTTATATTGGGAACAAAGGCACCGAGGTTGAGCGTAAGCAATGCCCCTCCCAGACCACAGGTGAAGCCTGAGATGAGGAAGGAGGCGAAACGATAGCGGTTTGGACGCAGGCCTAAGGAGGAAAGGGCTCCCCCATGCAGTCCTGTTGCTCGGAGCCTGAAGCCAAAAGGTGTCCTGTAGAGGACAAAGTAGCAGACGACAAGCAATAGCCAGCTCAGGTAGACAAAGGCTGAGTGACCGATGAAGATATCCCCAAGTATGGGGATACTTGCCAGTCCTTGTGTTCCCAAGAGGGGCAGGGAAGGGATGTTGTCAAATACCACCACGCCCTTATTGGCAAACAGGGCAAACGAGAGCACAACCGTCAGCCCTGAGGCGAAGAGGTTTACTGCAAGACCGGTGATGAATACATTGGACTTCAGGTTCAGGGTCACAGTAGCCAATATGGCTGACAAGACCATGGTGCATGCTATGCCAAGCAACGTCCCCACTACCATGCTTCCTGTATAATGGGTGAATATGACAGAGCAGAACGCCCCCATAAGCAACAACCCTTCCAAGGCAATGTTCAACATGCCCGAGAGTTCGGTAAAGAGGCCTCCCATCGAGGCAAGCAGGAGAGGGGTCATGATGGTAACAGCACTATGGAGCATGGGGATGGTGAATTGCATCAGGCTCTCCTCCCCTTTTTTTCAAACAGGGTCAGCAGCACTTCGCTGCTGATAAGGAAGAACACGATCGACTGTACTATGGCAGCTATCTCGAAGGTGACATCAGAATGGAGCATGGCACTTCGTGCCCCAGCCTCTATATAGGCAAAGAACAGGGCTGCCGGGATCACAGCCGAGGGCTTGCTCTTGGCTATCAGGGCGACAGCAAGGCCATTCCATCCCATCCCTGCAGAAAACTCCTTGATGCTGGAAAAATAGGTCCCATAGATGGCAAAGCCACCGGCAAGACCATAGAGAGCGCCGCTGAGAAACATGGGCAGTACGATAAACTTTCTGGTGTTGATCCCTCCATACTTGGCAAAGCGACTGTTTAGGCCTGTCATGCGAAGCTCATACCCGCTTTTTGTCTTGTAGAGGTAGACATGGACTGCCAAAACTGCAACCAATGCAAAAAACAAGGCAGTGCTGAGGCTCGACGGGGGAAGCAGTACCGAAAGCCTGAAGGAATCGGGAATCTTCCTGGTTGCTATCAGGCTGGTGGAAGGGTCCATGAAAGGCCCTGCTATGAGGTAGTTTACGATCAGCACCACAGCATTGGAGACGAGGAACGAGGTTATGAGCTCACTGGTATTCCATTTCATGCGTAAGAAGCCAGAGAGTCCTGCTAGTCCTCCCGCAACAGTGGCGCCGATAAAGAGGGCGAGTATGGCCCCTACAACTCCCAGGGGAGCTAGATAGATGGCACACAGGGTTGTTGCGAGGGCTCCGCTATAGATCTGGCCTTCCCCTCCCAGGTTGAAGTTACCCGACCTCATGGCAAGGGAGACTCCCAAGCCGCCGAATATCAGGGGGATGGCCCCATTGAGCATATTGCCGAAATAGTAGGTGTTTTGCAGGGGCCCTAGGAAAAAATACGTGAGTGTCTTGGCCGGAGTTTTGCTGAGCAGCAGGGAGAGAACCAGCACAGCTGAGAGGGCTATCAGGACGATAAGGAGGCTTCCTGCGCTCGAACGAAGGGAGGGAAGGAGTTTTCTGGTTGTCAGCTCTCTTTTCTCACCCATGGAAAGGCTCCTGTTTCCTGATGCCCAGCATGTACTCCCCGATCTCTTCCTTGGAGAGGTCCCTTGCCTCTTCCCCGACAAAGGATGCTACCCGCGTTCCCCTGTGCAGAACGATGATCCTATCGGCAATAGTGAGTATCTCATCAAGATTGGAGGAGATGAGGATGACTGCCGCCCCCTGGTCACGAAGGGCAGCCATCTGTTCGTACACAAACTGGCTGCTTGCGATGTCGAGGCCCCAGGTGGGTTCTGAGAAGACTATATAGTCCTGGTATCGTTCGATCTCCCGGGCAAGGATCACTTTCTGGATATTCCCCCCGGACAGGGTGCCGATAGGCATCTGGGCCGTAGCCTTTGCAGAGTATTTTTCTAACAGGTCGTTGGTATGTCTGCTTACCTTCTTCTGGTCGATGAACCCATTCTTTCGGAAGGATTTGCTTTCCCCAACAATAATGTTTTCCTGAACACTCGCCTTGAGGGCACTGCCTATCTGGAGCCTGTCGGAAGGAACATAGGAGAGGCCCTGCCTACGCAACTCTGCAGTCCCTATGTTGGTAATGTCTGCCCCATCATGAAAAATATGTCCATCGAAGGTGGGTATGAACCCGCCAAGCACTGCCTCAAGGACTCCCAGCCCGTTGCCACTGACCCCGGCAAAACCAAGTATCTCCCCTGCGTAGGCAGTAAAGGTGAGGCCATTGAGCAAGGGCCTCTGTTGGCCCTGCCTGAGTACTGTTATGTTCTTGCACTCTATGACCGGTTTGCTCTCATCAGTGTGTTTGGCATGCTTGATGGAGAGCGAGATGCTCTTACCCATCATGAGGGCGGAAATTTGGCGCTCTGTTACATTCTTTGTCTCATACGTGCCAAGCATCTTTCCCTGTCGCATGACGGCGACACGATCTGAGATGGCTTTGATCTCCTGGAGCTTGTGGGTGATGAGGATCAGGGACTTGCCCCTTTTTGCAAGCTGTTTGAGGGTGGCGAACAAGGCTTCGATCTCCTGTTCGGTAAGGACAGCAGTGGGTTCGTCTAGGATGAGGATATCCACATCCCTATAGAGCATCTTGATGATCTCAACCTGCTGTTTCTGACCAACTGTAAGGTTTCGTACCAGTTGTGATGCCTCGATGGAGAAATGGTGGTGCCCTATCACCTCGTTGACGAGGGATACAGCCTTTTTCATATCATAGACAATGCCGTACTTGCGTGGCTCTATGCCCATCAAGACATTCTGGGCAACGGTAAAATCTTCTACGAGCATAAAGTGCTGGTGGACCATACCGATGCCCAGGCGGTTGGCGATCAGGGCAGAGGATATGTTCTCTTGCTTTCCCCGTATACTGATGGTTCCCGCCTCATGGCTCTCAAGACCATACAGCACCTTCATCAGGGTAGTCTTTCCTGCCCCATTTTCTCCTGCAAGACAGAGGATTTCGCCCTTACGCAACAAGAAGTCTACCCCGTCATTGGCACGGAGGTTATTCTCAGGATATGTCTTAGTGATGGTGCGCATCTCAACAGCAAGTTCCAATAGCATCACTCCTTGAAAACCAATTATGTATTACAGGGTAGGCAGGGTATAGGCAATTTTCCCCGCATAGATATCATCCATGAAGGCATCAAATTGTACCCTGATGTCCTCTGGGAGGTTGCTATCATATGCAGGATCATCAGAGATGAATCCCAAGTAGCCATCTTGTGCACCGACAATGGTGGCTTTGCCATATTCTATGGTGCCATTCAGTGCATCCTTGAGGATCTCCTTGGTGAGTTTCTTCTGCTCCATCGAGCCACAGCCTACCACATAGCCTGGGGCATTCTTATACTCGTTGGTATTGTGGAAGACAATATAGGCACCCTGTTCCTTGGCAACTTTGAACAGCCCTTGGGCTGCCCCGCCTGCGATGGCTGCAAAGACATCCACTCCTGCATTTTTCATGCTGGTAGCCAGGTCGGCAGCCTTGTTGGCATCGAACCAGTTTCCAATGACCCTGAAGTCCACCTCGATCTCAGGATTGACTATTCTCGCTCCATCGAGAAAGCCTGGTACCATGTGCTTGTTCAGCAGGGGATACTCCTGCGCTGCAATGAACCCTATCTTCAGAGCCTTGTTTGCATGGTTCATGGTGCTGGTGGTCACCAAGCCGGCAAGATAGCCAAGGAAGAGGGACTGTTCGTACTGGTTGTAGAGATAGGTACGTATCTGTGGATTGCCTTCCATAAAGGCATCTGTGATGACAAACTTCTGCTTGGGGAATTTCTTGCCGATGGATGCACATATCTCCGGTAGGGAGGGGTTTGACCCCAATACAAGGTCATACTCACCGGTCGCTACCAGGGAGGTCAGCTGCTCTTCCCACTGTGCCTGATTGAACCCGGCCTCATATATCTTTACGGTCACATTTTGGTTTTCTAGAGCAAACTCTGTCGCTCCTTCGGCTAGTGCTGTATAGGGGGGGCTTCCTGCTGTCACCCCGGTGATATATACCAGAATGGAGAGGGAAGGGGTTTCTGCCGTCTCCTTCTCCATATTTCCTGTTGCAACAGCAAGGGAGAGGACCATGCCAAAGAGTAGTGTAATAGCGATGAATCTTTTCATTATCGGCTCCTTTTGGTCAGGTGAGAAACAGTTTGTGCCTGCTCTTCTAAGCTTCTACCTTTGCCAGAGCCTTGTCTACACCCCAATGGCCATGAACCAGCCCATTAACTGCATCTATCATAGCTTCAACCCTACCAAAAGACCATATATTCCTTCCCATGGCGATTCCGCTTCCCCCTGCCTGTAATGAGTCATGGATAGTCTGGAACACATCCCTCACCGATTCTGTCTTGGCTCCCCCTAGGATGACAATGGGTACGGGGCACCCCTCTACGACACGTGCAAAGCCTTCGATGTCTCCTGTATAGTAGGTCTTGATGAGGTCTGCACCGATTTCGGCTCCCATACGGGCAACCATCCTGATGGCTTCAGGATCGTGGGGGGCAACCTCTTTTCCCTTGATAGTTCCTTTAGCCATGGCTTCCAGCATGACAGGAAGGCCCAGACGGTGACAGCGATCAATGGCAAGGGAGGCTTGTCTGATAAAGGCTCCTTCCTTTTCATGCCCGAACTTGACGGTAATGGCAGCGCAAGAGGCGCCATAGGCGATGGCTGTCTCGGGCTCTACTATCATCTCTTCTTCAAATCTTCCACCCAGGACGGTGAAGCCACCTGTCAGGCGCAGCACCAGGGAGGTGTGTCTATCCCACTCACCAAGGGATGCATCTACAAAGCCTTTGGTGGTGAGGATGCCATCGACCTTGGAAGCGACACACGCTTTGACGATAGAACTGGGATTTTCGATTCCAGCCATGGGTCCTGCGATGGAGCCATGGTCCAGGGCAATGATGACCGATCGTCCATCCTGTTTGTCAAAGATGGCATTGGTGCGTAAGGTGAGTCCTGCGTGCATAGTCTACTCCTTCTTTGGTATACGCCCTTCCTTGAGGCTTCTGTACGTTGCAAATAGGTCGTCGTACATGCCTTGAAGCGTACTGTTTGGGAAAAATGAGTGGTTCGTCTTGACCACAGCATGAGAGGCCTCCTTATAGGAAGCGAAGTGCCCACAAGAGGTAAGGGCAATGATAAGACACCCCATAAGCTCGGCATCCTGCATGGAGGGGATAAGCACCTCGCGTCCGGTTATGTCCGCCTTGAGCTGGTTCATGAAGCTGCTCTCGCTCGGACCCCCGGTAATTCGTAGCTGTCCGACTTCGCTCCCCAGCTCCTCCATGACAGTGATGACGTCCCGCATGGCAAGGCAGGTACCTTCAGCCACCGAACGCAACAGTTCGTTGCTTCCTGTCGCCAGGTTCAAGCCGGAGAAGACTGCCCGTGCATCGGGGTCCCATATAGGGGTACGTTCCCCACTGAGGTAGGGCAGGAACACCACACCCCCAGATCCTGGTTCTGCAGATGCCATTCTTGTATAGAGCTCAGGAAAAGACGCATCTTTGCTTCCTACGAGGGTTTTTGCCCACTCGATCGCCTTACCTGAGGTGGAGATGATGCCCGATACATTATAGTAGGGTTTTACGGGGTGGTGGTAGGTCATCAGGCGAGGGTCTCCCAAGGGCTTTGAGGTGCAGAGGTTGATCCCCTCCGACGTACCCGAACGGTTGCACACCTGTCCGAGCTCCACTGTTCCCGTGCCCAGTATCGAGGCGTAGAAGTCAGGGGCACCGGCATAAACGGGTATGCCGGCAGGAAGAGCCAAGGTCTTGCTTGCAAGGCTAGTTATGGGGCCTATCAGGTCTCCTGGATTGCAGAAGGGAGGGAATTTGTCCTTGTCCAAGCCTAGGGACGTCACCAATGCATCACTCCAATACCACTGATGTGAGTCATCGGAGTGGATGATTGCCTTGGCTACCCCTGTAAGCAGATAGTCCAGATATTCATGAGAAGAGAGAAGCCAGAGGCTTCTTTCATACGTCTCTCTTTCGTTGTGATACAGGTAGAGCGCCTTAGGCAGGAAGAAGCCGGAGTCTACAAAGGTTCCCAGTCTTTCACTTATTTCAGCTGCTTCTGAAACAGGACGCCGGTCAAGCCAGGTCCTTGCCATGCCTGTCCTAGCAACCAAAAACCCATCCTTGCTTTCGGGCTTTCCCAGTACTGGAACCAGAGTAGGCCCGTTGCCGCTGATGACCACAGCCTTGACTGATGAGAGAGGATCCAATGCACTACAGACACTGCCCAAGGCTTTGCTCCAGAGCATGGGATCGATCTCACCGTTATTTGATGGAGTACCTACTTTGGCATGACTGGTCGAACAAAGGACCCCTTCCTCACTGAACAAAGCTGCCTTGAGGGTTGTTGTGCCGAGGTCTATTGTCAGAATCATTGTTTAGTCCACCTTTACCAATATGCGATAGGTCGATTTATCCAGGGCCGCTGCCATAGCTTCGCTGATGGCATCCAAAGGGAATATCGTACTGATGAGGTCTGCGACCTCAATGGCCCCTTCTGATAGTACCCTTACTGCCTGGTTGAAATCAATCTCACTTCGGCCTTCAGAGCCGGTTATCTGGTATTCGTTGCGGTGGACAGTGTTCATGTCTATGGGAAAGGCAGGCTTGCCATCGTAGGAAGTGAATATATTGAGCCTCCCAGCAGGGGCAAGGAGTTGGAATGCCAACTTTGCAGCATCCTCAGCTGGGCTGGTTATGATACAACATTCGACCCCACGGCCATGAGTAAGGGTCTTCACTTGCTCTACAATGTCGCTATCGGAGGCATCAAGGGCAAGAGAACATCCCATCTTCTGGGCATCAAGCAATCTTTGCTTGTTGATGTCACACATGATTACTTTCGCTCCCATTGCCATTGCCATCTTCATGTGGAGCAGGCCCATGGTCCCTCCTCCACAGATGAGCAAGGTCTCCCCGAGCTTCAGGCCTACTTTCTTCAATGATCGTATGACGCAGGCAAGGGGTTCTGAAAAGGCGGCATATGCAAGGGGGAGCTCTTTGGGCAGGATATGGGCTTGGGTAGGACGAACCGTCATGTATTCGGAAAAGGCTCCCAACACATGCTGGTTTTTGTTGAACCTGTTTTCACAGAGGTTGGTGTTGCCTGCAAGACACTCTGGGCAGATATGGCAACGGTTGACCAGGTCTAGGGCTACATGATCGCCGATGGCATGGTTGGAGACGACTTCACTTCCTATGGAGACAACAACAGCTGATGCTTCATGGCCTGCAACGATGGGGAAATATATGGTGCGTTCTCCTGTAAAGAGCCTTTGTTCCAATGTGCATATCCCACAATAGGAAATCTTTACCAACAGCTCAGTGGGGCGAGGAGCTGGTTGTTCAGTCTGATGTATCTCAATATGGTTTGCTTCTGTGATGTATGCACTCTTCATGGTTCGCCTCCCAGTAAAACTTAACGTTGAACGTAAGCTTTATCCTGTATACAGTTTGGCTTCAGCTAGGGGAACTGTCAAGAAAAATCCCCTTCCCCCAAAAACTGAAAATGAGATAAACAGAGAGAAGATAAGAGAGCAATTCAGCATATCTTGTATGACTTTCCCTGATCCTAAGGGTGGAAATTGCTACCTTTCAGAACCTTGCTTATGAGATGCATTTCTTACATACATGCTATTAGAGAGGGTATTGCCCTTGTATTGGCCCTTCAATCATGGTAGTTGTTATAGCAGTATGTGATCTTGGAAAAGCAACAGAGGCAAACCGTGGAAGAGAGAAGGTATAGGATAGGGGAGCTCGCCCGCAAGGCAGGGGTCACCGCAAGGACAGTACGATATTATGAGGCCCTTGGCCTGCTGAAAACCCAGGACCGTCAGGAGGGGGGGCAGCGGTACTATACTGATGCGGACTTGGTCTATTTGAATCGAATCATCCAGCTGAAGCGGTATGGTCTCTCCCTTGAGGAGATTGCGGAGATAATCCGACTGGGTAATGAGGACTCTACTGGCCAGAAGCGTCGTCTGGAGCTGCTCAAGCAGTACAGGAAGCTCTTGAGCCGGGAGCTGCAACACCTGAAGGATGTGAAAGCCCTGATCGATGATCTCACCTGGCATGTTGAGCAGCTGGAGTCAGTGGACCATGATTTCCAGCAGTGTCCGGGAACGGCGTGTCCTAAATGTGAGTTCAAGGATCGCTGTGAGTTCTATCAGGGGCCAGAACAGTAAGCCTATAAAGGGAAAGCACATGGTGCAATACTACTGCCAAAAAACCATGAGGTGCTTGGTACCGCAGTACGCTCTACAGGCAGGAGGTATTGTATGAAAGGGGTCTTAAAAAAAGAGTACCAGCATCCAAGGACGCTAGTACTCTCTTTTGTTAGATACTCAGACTCTAATAATCCTCACGCTTTCCAAATTCAGCATCCTCGACCCATCTCTGGGGACGGCTTACCAACTTTACCAGTTCTTCCAAGGTCTCATAGTGCTTCTTCTCTTCTGCTATGATTCTCTTGACTGCGCTCTGTGCTTCAGAGCCCTCAAGGTCCTTGAGGTGGGTGGTATAGAGGTCGATGCTCTTTTGCTCGATCTCCAAGGCTTTCTCATACATGCTGACTTGGGGAGCCTCTTTTAGGTATGTATCTTTGTCAAACTGCTTGAATATTGCCTTTGCTTCGTCAGCTACACTGCTGGGAACCATTGCAGGGACAGATTTATTCTTGAGCGAGGTGAAGGCCTTCTCATGATTTTTCTCATCTTTTGCCAACATGGTAAAGATTGACTTGAGCCCTTCGGTGGTAGCATGGGCGGCGAGATCTTCATAAAACTTAGCCCCTTCCTGCTCCAGCTGGATTGCAATTGTGAAAATATCCATAGTTGAATCTCCTTTCTGCATCATAGTTTCATTGTAGCAAGCTTACCCGCGCTTTGGCAAGGAAATGTTTGCTGGGATAAAGATAGCCTTATGGGGCAGGAATCCCACCATTTTCGACCATCACCTTGATAGTTGGGGTGTGTACTATCTGTTGGGGGAAGTCTGACCAGTCTCCTTCGAGCCTTCGCAGCAGCAGTGTGGCTACAGATGTGCCGATCTCCTCCAGTGGCTGGTAGACGGCGTAGTGGCAGAACTGCAACAGCGAGGAGTAGGAGAGGTAGTCAAAGCTTGCAAATACAATGTTAGGGCGGTCCTTGGATGTGTAGGACTCCATCAGGTAGGTGGTGGCCCCAAGGTGCAGCATATCATTGGCGATGAAGAATGCCTGCGGATGGTCTGGTTTTTGCAGTATTGCGCCCATCAGGGCAAAGCCTTTCTTCTTGTCCATATGCCCCTCGGTGAATACGAACTCCTGATCGACGGGCAAGCCTGACTCCTGCATGATCTCCAGATAACCCAGGTAGCGTTCTTTCGCTGTCGGGATATGCAAGCCTCCACCTAGGAATCCGATGCGCTCAAAGCCCTCTCGTATGAGCCCTTGGATGACGTGTCTCACTCCATAGCGGTTGTCAGTGAGCACCGTGTCAACGTGCAGGGTTGGAAGCTGCCGGTCGAGGATGACCATGGGAATCTGTTGCAGCACCTTGTTCCGCAGGTGGCTGCTCTCGTCGCTAACAGGGATGATGACCAAGGCATCGACTGTGCGCTCGATCATGACCTGCAGCTTCTTGCGCTCCTCTTCGATGGAGTTGTTTGAGGAGCAGAGCACCATGGTATAATCCTGGAGGGCCAGGCTCCGTTCCATGGATTCAAGGATCTCCATAAAGAAACTATTGGAGAGTTCAGGTGCGATGATGCCAATGGTCTTGGTCTTTCTTATCTTCAGGGAGCGGGCGACCGCATTGCGGTTATACCCCAGCTGGACCATCGCCTTCGTTACTTTGATACGGGTTTTTTCTGTGACGGATTCAGAGTTGTTGAGCACTCTCGACACTGTTGCAATGGAGACGCCAGAAGCCCGGGCTACTTCCCTTATAGTGATGGGATTCTGATCGTCATGTCGCATAGCAAAGCTCCTTATCCTGAAGAAAAGGGTAGGGGGCCATGTGCGAACATATGGCCCCCTATCTCTAAAATTACCCTAAACAACAATGCTTAGTCGTAGAGAAGACCCTTGATGTCGTCATTGTTCATGTTTGTCTTGTCATAGAACTTGGCACCGGTGTCCACATCGGAGACTTTCTCTCCCTTGTAGGCCTTGTAAGCAAG
>CAZGOK010000041.1:0-12230 GCA_964527665.1 uncultured Sphaerochaeta sp. | reverse complement strand
GTGCTGCTGTCACCAAAGCCCAGAGCAACAGCAGCTTGGAAGTGGCAATGAGAAATCCGTTTGACTCACTTTCCTCAAAAGCGGGGAGATTCAGGGCGTACCTGAAGGCCAAAGAGCCATCATCAAGGCTCACATCATTCCATTGTTGGATATCCTTAAGGTTCCTAAGAGCCATCCTTGTTTGGCCGGTCCCCCTTTCGGCCTGCTTATAGTAGTACAGCAGCGATCCATCGGCTTTGGTGACCACCAGGTAGTCAGGGGCAAAAGGAAGCCCCTCAAAGGCGCGTACCAGGTCAGACTGTGTGACGTTGGTGCCTGTTGTCCTTGTTTCCTTGTGAAGGTCCACCAGCGTTGTAGTTACATATTGATGCAAGGACTTCTGTTCCTCCTCGTGCCAGACCTGCATGATCTCTCCAAGGCCGAAGGTGAGCAGCAGTGCAAGCACAGAGGCAAATATGCCAAGGGAGACAAGCACCAGAGCCAAGGAACGAGCTGAAAGGCGATTGAAGAACTGCCGTGGCTTTTTCGTGTTCATAGAACAGGCTCCCCTACCCATTTGTAGCCAAAACCCCGCACAGTCTCTATCCACTGAGCCTCACCAAGCTTGGAACGGAGGTTCTTCAGATGGGTATTGACCGTGCGGTCCGACCCGTCATGCAGGTAGTCCAGACACTCGCCAAGGATTCTTTCACGACTGATGAGGTCTCCTGGGTTGGAGGAGAGGAACGAGAGGATCTTCCACTCCACCCGGGTAAGGCGGACATCCTCGTCATTGACCCATATCTCATGGGTTGTCCTATTGAGTGAGAGCCTATGGGCCCCCAGTTGCCACACCGACAGTTGCTCCTTCTGCTCGCCAGGGGCTAGGTGGGAGAGAGCAACCCTTCTCAGGATTGCCTGCACGCGCAAGACCAGCTCCCGTGGGGAGAAGGGCTTTACGATATAGTCCTCTGCACCGAGCTCCAGGCCAAGGATTCGGTCGCTCTCCGACTCACGTGCTGTGAGGAAGAGAAAAGCCACTTCGCCGTACGAGGCGCGAATACGCTTGGCAAGCTCAAAGCCATTGCCATCAGGGAGCATAACATCAAGGATGCACAACTGTGGGGTTATGAACTCAAGGGAATCGAACACAGCGGAGAGTGTGCTGAACTCCATGACCTCATACTCGGCAAGCCTCAGGTACGAGCAGATCGTCTCACGTATGGCGTCATTGTCTTCCACTACATATATCATGGCCCAAGTGTACGCCCTGCCCTCCCCTATACGCAAGGATTGAAATGGAGAAAGACCTTTTGACAGGGCTATCTTTACCAAATCTTTACCCACTCTTGCGATGAGGTATTCCAAGAAGAGGCAATACTGGGCAGGTATGGAGGTACACCATGGTTCTTAGACAGTATCGTATTGCCCTGCTTTGTTTGCTGGCACTCGTTGGATTTGGGGGTTCTCTGTTCGCCTGTGAGATGGAGTTCAGGATTTCAGGACCCACCATGAAAGATATGAGGATCCTTCCCGGCTCAACGATAGCTCTTGAGAAAGGCTCTTCCTATACCCTGCAGGTGGTTTTCACTGAAGATCACCGCAACTGCAAGATCCCTGCTGAAGATACTCTGTTCATGCTCGACAAGCAAAAATGGAGGGTGGACAAGGCTGAGCAGGCAGTTGTGCTGCAGGGCCCTATACTCTGGATGGAGAAGGATAAGCGTACCAACGTCGCTACCATCTCACTGGTAGCGACAAACGCAGGGCAAAGAATTCTCAACATCATTCGCACCTGCACAAAGGGAGGCTATGATGAAGAGATCATCTTCTCTGTTACATAGGACAAGACGAGGACGATGGATTCGCACTTCCATCCAGGCATCCCTCTTCCTAGGTGCACTCACCCTTCCTGTGGGGATCTTCCACACCATCTGCCCGATGGGAGGCATTGCGACATTGACACGCCTTGTCAGCCAAGGATTATACATCCCAAAGACAGGAATAGCCAACATCATCCTTCTGATGGCGGTCCTTACAAGCACGATAGTGGCAGGGCCTGTATTCTGCGGCTGGCTCTGCCCCTTGGGCACTGTCCAGGAGTGGACCAATGCACTGGCTCGGAAGGTCAAGGTACCCCAAGTGAGGGTTGCACACAGCGTTGACCGCTTGTTGAAGATACTACGCTACCTTGTGCTGACCCTCATCCTCTATGCAACGGCAAAGAGCTTCAACCTGGCATTCATCAAGGCAGACCCCTACTACGCTCTGATGCATTTCTACACCGGTGAGGTTGCACCCCTTGCCCTGATCATCCTATGTGCTACCCTCATCTCATCCCTTTTCATCCAACGCCCTTGGTGCAGGTGGCTCTGTCCCTTGGGGGCCGTCCTCTCCTTTGTGGGGAAGTTCAGCATCATCAAGGTCAGAAGACCCTCTGAAGGGTGCATCTGGTGTGGTGCCTGCAGCAAGGCCTGCCCGGTCGGCCTTGATCCAAGCGCAGAAGAACGCGTTGTTTCCAGCACCTGCATCAGGTGCGGCCTGTGCGAAACAGCATGCCCTCCAAAACTGCGTACAACCAGACATGCCTATACCCTATCACTATGCATAGCCTTGCTCTTGATGACCCTGTTCTTCCTTGCCCCACACCTGGGAAGAGCCGGTGATGGCAATGCTCAACAAACAACGGTAAGCATGCAGACCACCGTTGATGAGCTCCCGACCATAACAGGAAGGCCAATGGCTGAGATACTCGCGCTTCTGGAGCTCCCTGAGGGATATGACAGTTCAACGCGCCTAGTGGATATTGAGGATGACTTTGAGCAGAAGAGCTGGCTGTGGATAGAGGACAAGCTAAAGGCCTCAGAACAGAATCCTGAATAGGCAGGCACCCTTATTATTGTAATTGTTTCGTTAGACGAAGGACAAATATATACAAACCTATATAATATGACGAATAGTATAGATTACTACAACAGAAGGATTGAAAACAAGAAAGGGGGAAACAAAAGAAAGAAAGAGCCTAAAACAAGAGCTTGAAATACCAAGAACAAGAAGAAAATTGAGAGGGAAGGCCGATTCAACACCTCAGTGATGGATCGGCCTTCCCTCTCAAACTACCACTATTTCTCTTCTTTCTTCGCTTCCCCTGCTCCCACTGTTTCAGCCATTTTCACAGCTTTCACGACTACCGCTCTTTCTGCTCCACCATCGTCAGGGCAGAGAGGTCATACCCCTTGGAAAGGGCGATCTCCTTCATCCTCTTGAGCAGAGTTGGTGAAACTTCAGGGCTCCGAGAGAGAAACCACAGAGAGGAGAGATCAGCATTCCCCACCACAGCCCAGGAGTACTGTTCGTCAAGGCCATAGACAAGGTAGTCAGAGGCGAAAAGATGGAAGAACTTCACCTTCAGGGCACCAGGGATGGCCTCATCAGGTCTCCATGCGATAGCCTTCGCCTTGACATACTTGCCCCCAAGGGTGTGCTTGAAGCCGCTGTTGACCACCTGGACCCTCCCATCCTTGCGAAGCGAGTATTCGGCGGTCACCCCTACAAGCTTCTTCTCAAAGCCATGGGCGAACCTCGCCACTTCATACCAAAGGCCGAGGTAGCGGCTAAGATCCAGGACGGGGACGGTCTGGGAAGCTCTCATTGCACTGGTCATGGGATTATTCCTCCAAAATGTAGGTCAGGTGAGGGCGCGTTGCTTTCTGCTGGTGCGCAGCTGCTCAAGTGTCTCGTCAAGCATCTGCTGCAACTGGGAATATCGCTGGCCCTGCTCATCAAGGTCACTACTGAGCAGGCAGGAGGCAATATGGGAAGGAATGCTCAGGGCCTTCTCTTCCAGCTGCCGGCCTTTCTTGGTCAGCGTCACCTCAACGGTGCGCTCATCGGAGGGTAGGCGCCTTCGCTCCACAAGGGAGGCACTCTCAAGGCGCTTCAGCAGTGGAGAGACCGTCCCCGTATCGAGGCTCAGGGCAGAGCAGAGCTCCCCCACTGTAGCCCTTCCATGCTCCCAGAGGTAGAGCAGGGTTATGTACTGGGCATAGGTCAGGCCAAGCTCGTCAAGGAGAGGCCGGTATGCGGCCATGAGCTCCCGTTCCAAAGCGTAGAACCTGAAGCAGAGCTGGTTGGAAAGTAGGAGCTGGGGGTGTGCCATCAAAGGACCCCCTCTATAGAGGGTTTCAACTCTTTCGGTTCGGTCTTGGATGCAAAGCGTTCAACGCTTGTACCATCTTTTCCCACCAGGAATTTGGTGAAGTTCCATTTTATGGAATTTCCCAAAAGTCCAGGTGCTTGTTTTTTCAGCCAGACGTACAGGGGATCGGCACCTTTGCCGTTGACCTCAATCTTGCTCATGATGGGGAAGGTCACCCCGTGGTTGAGTTTGCAGAACTCTGCTATCTCACTGTCCGTACCAGGCTCCTGATGGGCGAACTGGTCACAGGGGAAGGCAAGGATGGTAAAACCCCTCTCCTTATACTCCTGATAGAGCTCCTCAAGGCCGGAATACTGGCCGGTAAAACCACATTTGCTTGCTGTGTTGACGATAAGGACGGGCTTATCACGAAGACTTGCTAAGGCGAATTCCGATCCGTCATTGCTCGTTACGGTAAAATCATACAAGGAAGTTTCCATAGGGTGGGCTCCTGTTCTATTTAATTGTGTAAAATATAACAGAGAGCAACATGGCTGTCAAGGCCCTCAGGACAACACCACAAGGGGTAATAGTAAGTGCCCCTACCTTTATAGCAATAGCTTCCCTTCGCCATTGGCATCTATGACCACACTCTTGTTGCATTGGAAGTAGACTCTCTGGCCAATAGCAAATTGGTCTGTAGGATGGGACTGCACGCTGATGAGCACCTGCTCGCAGATAATTTCATACCGTATGTGAGCCCCCTTATATATCTTGGTGGCTATCGCTGCCACAGGGAGATCTCTTGGCTCTCCCTCATCCATGGGGTAAAGGGAGACATCCTCTGGCCTGATAGCTACCAGCAGGTGCTTACTCCCTATCGCCCCCGATGTCAGGGGTAATACCAGAGAATTTGCCCCGGCGATACGAATATGGGAGCGGTCAGAGGTCACAGTCCCCTTGAGGATGGTATTGGTGCCGACAAAGCTTGCGACAAACTCTGTTCTGGGACTTTCATATATCTCATGGGGAGTCCCCTTCTGCAGTACCATGCCCTGGTGCATGACAGCAATCCTGTCAGCCATGGCCATAGCCTCAGCCTGGTCATGGGTGACATGAATGACACTGAGATTGAGCTTTTGTTGGATTTTTCGTATCTCAAGCTGCATGGTCTCCCTCAGGCGTGCATCAAGGTTCGAAAGAGGCTCGTCAAGCAGGAGAAGATCCGGCTTCATCACCAACGCCCGTGAAAGGGCAACACGTTGCTGCTCCCCACCGCTGAGCTCATGGGGATACCGATGCCCCTTTGTACTGAGTTCAACAAGGCTGAGGGTATGCTCTACAGCCTCCTTTCGCTCTTTGGAGGGGAAGGAGGCCATTTTTAGCGGGTATGCTACGTTCTCAAAGACGGTCATGTGGGGCCAAAGGGCATAGTTCTGAAAGACAAAGCCGATCTTCCTCTTCTCAGGGGGGATTTCGATTCCCTCTGCTGATGAAAAGAGAAGGCGTCCATCCAAAGAGATCTCCCCCCCCTCAGGACGTTCAATTCCCGCGATGCAGCTGAGTAGGGTGCTTTTCCCACATCCTGAAGGGCCCAGGATAGCTAGCAGCTCCCCTGTGTGGAGTTCCAAAGTGAGGCTGTCAACCGCCTTTATTGTTCCATAAGATTTCGACAGCCCCTGTATGTGCAGTTTTTCCATAGGTGTGTTTCCTTGTAATACGTTTGACGATGATGTTTCCAATGAGTAACAAAAAGATGATTACCATTGAAAGAGCTGAGGTCATCTCAAGCCCATAGGATTGGGAGTGCATGCCGAACAGCAGCACCCCAACAGTCTCTTGGCCTGAAAAATAGAGCATCAGGGAGATGGGGATCTCTCGCAAGGCTATCAGAAAACAGATGATGAACCCCGACTTCAATCCAGGACTCAGAATAGGCAACGTGATGGTTACAAAGCTCTGAAAAGCGGTGGCACCTGATAACCGGGCAGCAGAGAGCAGTCTGGTGTCATAGTTCTGGATCAGGCCGGTGACCTGCTTCATGACTATGGGTATGAAAAGGACCATATAGGTCAGGATGATAGCCCAAGGGGTCCCATACAGGCGCAAAGGTGCCCGGTTCCATGCAAGCACTGCTGCCACTGCCAGTACAATGTTGGGAAATGCCATAGGCCAGGTGGCAATGGATTCCAACACCTTCGAACGCACTGTGTCGGAGGTATGGGCAATATATGCAGTGGCTCCACCAATTAAAAGGGCAAACGAAGCCGCTACCACCCCATAGACGATGCTGTTGCGAAAGGCGATCAGTGCTTTTCCCTGAGGGGAGAGAAGCTCCCTATAGTTGGCAAGAGTGAAATACTGCCACTGTAGGGGCAGGCCCCACCGCTTCAGAAAAGAGGAGATGAACATGGTCACCAGTGGCAGGATGACCGTAGCACCCATGAACAAGAAGAAGAGGGCTGTGACCCAGATAGCATGCTTTTTCAGAACAAAGGGCGAAGCTTTGCCCTGCATCTGCCCTGACCCTGCATACCGCTTCCCTTTTTTTGCCATGGAGTGCTGACTCCAGAACAGCAAAGTGGAGATGGCTACAAGGAAAAGTGAGACAGCTGAGGCAGTGGCAATATCCAAGCCGCTGATGGCTGAATAGACCAAGGTGGTCAGATACTCCTTTCGTACAGGGAGTGCAAGCAAGGCGGGAACGGTAAAGTTTGCCATAGTCCTGGAGAATACCAGCAGGCCGGTTGCCAACACGGAGGGTCCAATAAGAGGCAGTGTTACCGTCCTTATTGTTTTCATCAGGGATGCACCACTGAGAAGAGCCGCCTTCTCCAGATTCTTTTCCTGCTGAACAAGGGCATTACGCGCGGACATGTACATCAGCGGGTAGAGGTGCAGCGCCATCACGACGGCAACCGCCCCTATGGAGTAATAGGGAAACGTATATGCATCAAAGGTGAAAACAGAGCGCAACATCCTTTCCAGGTAGCCGTTGCGGCCAAAAAACTGAACCCAGGCGAGAGCCATGATATACGGTGGGATGATAAAGGCAACCAGGGTAAAGGAACGGATAGCCTTCTTGAAACGAAAGTTACTTTTGACCTCAAGCCAGGCAAGGGAGAGCCCGATCAGAAAGGTAAGGGCCGTTGTAAAGAGGGAGGTTACCAGAGAGTTCAGAAAAGCGACCCACGTCCCCTTATGACCCAATACCTCAAAGACAGCAAGCCCTCGCTGCGATGTGCTGGGCGAAAAACTCTGCATAAAGAGCACTATCGGCGGATAGAGGATAAAGAATGCAAGAACCAGTGAGAGGAGCACCATGGCTCCCCTCACCAAAACCTTACTGCGAAATTTTTGTAAATTCATCTCTGATATAGTCCTGCATCTTTGATAATTCATCCCAATTCACATCTTTTACCAGAACATTCTCAGCAATCCCCTGAGGAAGCGGAACATCCTTGCGCACACTGACAAAACTGAAGTTTGCCGTTATCATCTGCGCCTGCTTGGAGACCAGGAAATCCAAAAAATCATGGGCAACCTGCTGCATGGCTGGCGATCGTGAATCCTTTTTGCTCATGGCTACAGGACGCGATATGGCCAAGGCTCCCTCTACTGGCCAGCTTATCTCTAGAGGCGTGGGATACCCATCCTGCTCTGCCTTCTTTTGCAGCCGCAGCACTGCATCATGGGGGGCGATCCCCACATCAAACTCACCTTCCTGAATCTTTGAAGGGACATCGCTGTTCTTTCTGGCAAGGAAAAGCCCGTTCTTCACCAATGCATCCTGATACTTCCAGTCCCGGTCAAACAGATCCCACAGTGAGGCCACGATGGCAAGGGCTGTCGACGATTGTGCAGGATCAGCGTGGGTGATCTTTCCCTTGAGCGAAGGGCGAAGCAGATCCTCATACGATCGGGGAACTGCATCGCCTTGAATCTTATCCCCGTTATAGATGATCACAGCATAGCGCTCGTTTGCCAGCATGTAGTTCTTGTCTGTGAGGAACTGCTCCTTGAACATACCCACATCTTTGGGCACATACCCTTCAAGTGCGCCCAACTCATCCAGAGCATCAAACAGCAGAGGGTCTGATCCCCAAAAGATATCGGCCTTGATGGAGCCTGAGCTCATCTCTGTCCAGACTCTCTGGCGCAAAGGCCCACATCCCATCTGTACGGTATCGATCACATCCCCATGCTCTTTTTCAAATGCCTCTTCAAGCTTTTCCAACATTGCCGAAGGCCCTGATGCGTAGAAGATAATTTTTTCATCCTTCTTGGCTGAAGAGACAGCCTCCTCTTTCGTTCCCTGTGCAAAGATAAAAAGGGAGCAGACTGCAAGCATGCTGACGATGAGGGCCAGCCTCTTTCGTTTCTGTACCATATGTTCCTCCATTCAGATTGTTTTTGTTACCTAATGCTAACAAAACTACCCATTAATACCCCTTTTATAGGAAAGTTGTCAATTATGAGAAATATTTCTGGGGTAAATTTGGAGTTAAAACCTTGTAAAAGAACAGAAAAACACACAAGTCACACAAACAGAGGAATTCAAGGAGATAACTAGGAACAATGCATATATGATCATGCAATAAAATGTTAGCAATATATAACTGCACAAGAACCGGTTGAAACGACAAACCACATCCTTGAAGTGTCAAGCTATACCCAATAGGCGCTGCAAGGAGGGGGCAATCCGTGCGATGGGAAATCTTCAGCTTCTTTCTAGCAGTGAAAGTCACTCTGTTGAAACTCACTGGTTTGCACCAGACGCACAAACACCTCAACAATATGGGGGTCGAATTGTGTTCCGGAACACCTTTGCAGCTCCTTGACGGCAGATACCGAGCTCATTCCCTGCTGGTAGCACCTTTCACTGGTCATCGCATCGTATGCATCGGCAACACTGATGATCCTTGCCTCAAGGGGTATCTCTTCCCCCTTGATCTTGTTCGGATACCCACTGCCATCCCATTTTTCATGATGATGCAGTACAAATTGTCCCAACTCTGAAAACTCATTGGTAGAACTCAAGATCTTCCAGCCGATCTCAGGGTGCCTTTGCATATCCTCCCTCTCTTCGGGAGTAAGGCGTCCGCTCTTGTTCAGAATGGTCTCATCAATCCCAATCTTACCGATGTCATGGATAAGACCGGCGATCCTCATCTGGTTGACCGCATCCTTGGTAAAGTGCATCTCCGTGGCGATAGCTTGGCAGATATGGCTGACCCTTCTTGAATGCATCGCCTCACGGCTGCTTTTTTCAAACAGGGTATTCATGATCAGGTCTATGGTCTTGCTGCGTATGCTCGAACGCTCATACAGCTTGTGCCTGTACATATGGTTTTCTGCATTCGCCAGCAGCTCGACAATTGATTCTTCTTCCTTGGTCTTGGTCTCATATCCAAAGGAGATCGACAGCTCAATGTGGGAAACCATCTCACCTGCGGCAAACTCCTTCATCCGGGATGCAATGTGTTCGGTTTCACAGGCTGTTGTCCTTGGCAGCACGACAACAAACTCATCCCCTCCGATTCTAGCGATGATATCTGTCGGACGACACGCCTTTTTGAGTATTTCAGCTGCCTTTTTCAGGAGGTCATCGCCTGCCTGATGCCCAAAGGAGTCATTGACCAGCTTCAAGCCGTTGATGTCACACATGATGACCGAAAGGGGGAGATTCCCCCCTGCGTCCAGCTTGCTAAGCTCCTCTTCCAAAAACCTTCTGTTATGCAGTGCCGTCAGATGGTCATGATTGCTCAGATAGAGCAAGGCACTCTCATTGGCCTTGCGTTCGGTGATATCCTGGGCAGCACCCCAAAAACTGGTGATGACCCCATCCCGGTCTTTGACAGCCTCCCCGCTCACCCACAGCCATCGGGTCTTCCCGCCCCGAGCCTTAGCTTCGACCTCCAACTCGTAGGGAATCCCTGTCGTCTGTATAAGAGAATAAGCTGTCATTAGCCGTTTCCAACTCTCCTCGGTGAACAGGTGTGCAAAATCTGTGAACAAAGGAGGTGGCAAGGCACTGTCATAGCCGTATATCGCATACAGCTCATCAGACCACTGCACCTGATTGGTCAAAAGGTCCATCCGCCACGTTCCCAGATGGGCAATCCTTTGAGACTCCAACAGATCAGCCATATTCTGCTGAAGCTGCAGCTCAATATTCTTGCGTTCGGTGATATCGATGAATACCGTTATGCCGGCTTTGACCGTTCCATCCGAATCCTTGATAGGGGTGGCATTAGCAAGCACATACCGGTCTTCACTGTCATCCCTATGGAGGATGAGCTCAGTGCTGGAGGTTTCGCCGTAGAGAATCGCCCGAGCCAGGGGAACCTCATCCGAAGCACATTGCCTACCGTCAAGATGCCTTATAGCCCAGGCGTCGACATACCTGGGGATATCAATGTCCTGTACAAGCTCTTCAGCGCTCTTTCCTCTGATACGGAGCCCGGCTTTGTTGACATAGCGCAGCTTGCCACTAGGAGCGTCAGCAATGGCTATTCCCGCTTGAATTTGTTCGAATGCTGCTGTCAGGATGGATTGGGTTTCCAGCAATGCCTCTTGCACTCGGGTTTGTTCTGTTATGTCTAGGCCGATCCCGGCGAAGTACTGCTTGCCGTCCCACATGAGGGGGACACCGCTCGAACGGACCAGTATCTTCTGCCCATCCTTGCGGATCAGCTCTGCCTCCACCTCGCCATGTCCGGTATCAAAGATATTTTGCACAGCAAGACTCACCTTGAGCATATCCTCAGGGCCAAACCACTGCTCAAGCGTCATCTGAGAGAGTTCATCCGCTGTATAGCCTGTCATACTCTCATGCTGTTTGTTCCACTTGATAAGCTTTCCACTCTCATCATAGACATACAGATAGCCCGGGATGCTGTCAAAGACTGCTGCAATGAGGGACTCCTCCCTCTTTGCAGCTTGCAACAGCTGCTCGGTACGCATGTTCGAGGCCCTCAGTTCCAAGGTCTTCTCCTCGACCAAAGCGGCAAGCAGCTTGTTTTCATCGCGTTTGTCTGTAAATGAAGCCCGTATCTTTAGCATGGTGCGCACCAGTGCAGTCAGAGCGACCACATCGATGGGCTTGGCTAGAAATGCTTCTACACCGCACTCCAACGCCTTGAGCCGGCTTGGCGTATCGTCCATGTCGGTTGTGATGAAGATTACAGGTATGTCGTGCAACGAGCGATCGGCCTTCAGCCTTGAACAGAGGCTATACCTATCCATTCCCACCGAGATGCGATCCAGAAGGATTACATCCGGCTCATCTGCCGATGCACGTTCAAGCACTTCTTGTCCGCTTTGCGCTGTCACTACCATAGCCTTCGGAAAGGCCTCACGCAGCAAAGCATCTAGGGTGAGCAGGCTCTGCCTATGCTCAGCAACGGCTAGTATGTTGATCGTTCTCGTATCCATTAGCACCTCATATGGTAGAGATATGCTTGCCATCATGTGCTACTATTCTCCAAATCACAAGACAGGCAAAGAAAAAATGCATCAAATCTGATCACATCGGCTGGCATTTTCTTACTTTTTGCGGTAACTGCATCATTGAAATATGTGCAAAGCCATGAATCATAATATGGGCAAGGAGTGTGGTCATTTCTTTTTTTCCAAGGACCGATGCAGGAAATCGCTGGTGGTCCTGTCGTCACAGCAGAGCACCATACTCTCAAGCATATCCTCGTAGCCCCAGAGGAACCCTCTTTTTATGTTGCTGAGGGTCTTTGGATTTTTCAAGGGGTTTCATCATCTTATAGAGGGATATGATCATTTTTTCATGATCGACAGGTTCCCGCTCGCCCTGCGGTTGGCCGTCATGTCCTCATGATCACAGACCATCGCATCCTGGGAATTGAAGGGCGACTCATCCCCCTGCCAGTGATCCCTGGCAGCCTTTCCGCAGAGGCAGGCATCGTTGTCCACACTGGTGATGTCTACTGTGTCTGTTCACCTTTCTAAACGTAGGCTTGCATTGGTAGAAAAGCTCCATCTCCGAGAATGTCTCAGCCCCCCTCCGAGGGCAAAGAACGCCATTACAAAGATTTCAAAAAGGGGGTAGGAGAGAGAGAGAGAGCCCTCCCCCCTGGTT